>NZ_JBNDHT010000005.1:0-106421 GCF_056755115.1 Rhizobium sp. SVR5-2C
GAGTACCACGCCGCTCAATATCTGAACGAGCAGCATGACGGAGAGCGCCGCACCGAAGGTGTAGGCATAGTTCAGGTTGCGCGGCACCGGATATGCAACGAAGCTGTCGTAAACCATGCGCGGCAGCGGAAGGCGCGCATCGATCCACTTTTCCAGGCCGGTTGATGGCTCGTAGCTGGAATGGCCACTCATGTATCAGTCTCCCCTCAACCGATCTTAATTTTAGTGTCGGACACGAATGCAAACGTCGGAATCGCCAGGTTCTGCGGCGCCGGACCCTTACGGATACGGCCGGCGGTGTCATAGACCGAACCATGGCAGGGACAGAACCAGCCATTGTATTCGCCGGCCTGACCAAGCGGAACGCAGCCGAGATGCGTGCAGGTGCCGATCATGACGATCCAGTTTTCCTTGCCCTGGCCGCCCGAACGGTCGACGCCCGTAGCCTGGGCGTCGGCAGGCAGGTTCGCATTACGAGCAACCGGGTCCTTAAGGTCCGCCATCGGAACGTCGGCGGCGGCCTTCACTTCCTCGGGAGTGCGGTTGCGGATGAAAATCGGCTTCCCGCGCCACTTGGCGGTCAGCGACATGCCGGGCTCGAGGCTCGCGACGTCGACTTCGATGGAGGCAAGGGCCAGTGTGGAGGCATCCGGCCGCATCTGGTCGATGAACGGCCATGCGACCGCGGCGGCGCCGACAGCGCCTGCCATACCAGTGGTGAGATAAAGGAAATCACGGCGCGTGGGCTCGCTTGAAGCCTCGCTAGTCGTTTCGTACTCGCTCACGTCTTAACCATCCTCTGCGCAATTTTGGCGGAATTCCGCCCTGCCCCCTTTGGGCGGCGGCGAATCGCAATTGACGCAGTTCGGCCATAGATTCTCCACCCCTCACCGCGCGTTCTAAGCGTGAACGCAAATTATGTCCAGCCTTCACAAGGGGATGAGACTCAATGTCGCCGTAATCTTAGATGAATTTTTTAAGGCAGCCCCGCTAGCGTCCTTGGATCGAGGCGTCATTGCGGAGGCGTCTTCCTATATCGCGCGTGCCTCGCGCGCCCCCATATCCTCGCCGGCTCCGAGGAAACCGCCCGACTGGCGGGCCCAAAGCTCGGCATAAAGCCCGCCTCTTTCCACCAAGGCATCATGTGAACCTTCCTCGATGATTCGGCCTTCATCGACGACGATCAGCCGATCGAGCGCCGCAATGGTGGAAAGGCGATGCGCGATGGCGAGCACGGTCTTGCCCTCCATGATCCGGCTGAGATTGGACTGGATCGCCTCTTCCACTTCCGAATCGAGTGCCGAGGTCGCCTCGTCGAGCACCAGAATCGGTGCATTCTTCAGCATGACGCGCGCAATGGCGATGCGCTGCCGCTGCCCGCCGGAAAGCTTCACACCGCGCTCGCCGACATGCGCCTCGAAAGCCTTGCGTCCCTGCTGATCCTGCAGCCGTTCGATGAATTCGAGCGCTTCGGCCCGTCGCGCAGCGTCAATCAACCGTTCTTCGCTCGCGTCGGGCCTGCCGAAAAGGATATTGTCCCTCACCGAGCGGTGCAGCAGCGACGTATCCTGGCTGACGACGCCGATCTGCGTGCGCAGCGACTCCTGCTTGACCTTGGCGATGTCCTGGCCATCGATCAGAATGCGCCCGCCTTCCAGGTCGTAGAGACGCAGCAAGAGATTGACCAGCGTCGACTTGCCCGCGCCGGAGCGTCCGACGATCCCGACCTTTTCGCCCGGCGCTACCGTCAGGGAGAAATTCTCGATGACGCCCTTGCCGCGGCCGTAGTGGAAAGTCACGTTTTCGAAGCGGATACCGGGCTCCTTGATGACGAGATCGGCGGCATCCGGCCGGTCGACGAGGCCAAGCGGCTGCGAAATCATTTCGGCAGCGTTCTGGATGGTGCCCAGATTGCGCATGATGCCGTTGAACTGTGTCATCAAGCGCCCGAGGAGGAAGTTGAGACGCAGAACAAGCGCCAGCGAAAAGGCCACGGCCCCGGAACTGATCAACCCGCGCAGCCAGAGATCGACGCTCAATCCGGTCATCGTCACGATCATCAGGCCGGAGAGCAGCGCCATCGAGGCGCGCACGCCGGTGATGAACCGGGTGAAGCGCAGCACCGTCTCCTGATAGATATCGAAGCCCTGACGCATGTACCGGTCGCTCTCTTCGTGGCGAGCGAAGAGCTTCAGCGTCTGGATATTACTGTAGGAATCGACCATGCGACCGTTCAGCATGGAGGCGGCTTCAGCGGTCTCGCGGGAGTGATAACGGATGCGCGGCACGAAATAGCGGGCAAGCACGCCAAAGGCGCAAAGCCACAGAAGAACAACCAGCGCAAGCGAAAAGTCCAGCCGCGCGACGAGCACCAGCGTCGTTGCTGCGTAAATGCCGACGAACCAGACGCTCTCCATGAGCGAGGTCACGAGGTCGCCCACTGCCTGACCGGCCGACCAGACCTTGGTCACGATCCGACCGGAAAAATCGCTCTGAAAGAAATGCAGCGATTGTCGCGACACATGCAGATACGACTGCCATCGCGCGAGATTGTAAAAGCCCGGCGTGATCACCTGCTGATCGACCAGCGCGATCAGGAAGGCGACAACGAAGCGAACGAGGCCGATCAGCCCCAGCATGCCGAAGAGCTCGGCGCCATGTGCAGCAAGCAGTTCGCTCCAGCCGACGCCCGGTTTGACGGTTCCCAGGATGTCCACCAGCCGTCCGACAAACCAGAACAATGCAGCCTCGATCGCCGCCGACATGCCGCCGAGAATAAGCATCGCAACGAAGGGCCATTTGGCCTGGCCGATGTAGAACCAGATGAAGCCGGCCGTCGCACGCGGCGGCTGAATATTGTCGCGCGGTCGGAACGGGTTGATCCAGTTCTCAAACAGATTGAGTATCGGGCGCAGAAACATCGTTGCGATATAGGCTGAAACGGCCCTACGGCAAAGGGAATGCAAGGCAGATACAACCTTATATTTTGGTAATTTTCGGTAACATCGACGGCATTAGCGTTGAATGTCGCTGACCTCGTGCCAATCTCGGAGTACAATCGCCGCTTAACGGAGAAATACCCTATGGAAACGAAGATGCTTGCAGCGCATATTCCGCTTCCGCTCGCGGGCAGGCTCGACGAAACCGCTGCACAACTTGGTATCTCGCGCGACTTCATTGTCAGTGAGGCGATCGCCGCATGGCTCGACCGCGAGGAAGAGCGCCGCCTGACAGCCCTCCGTGCCATGGCAGGGGCAGGCGCCCTCGTCCTGGTGGAGCGCCACAGGGTTAGAGACTGGGCCGATAGCCTGTGAGCAGGCGTTGAATAATATTTTGAAACGAAAGGTCCTCCCGGATTTGCTGGGAGGACCTTTCATTTGTTACTCCGCCGCTTGCTCGGCTTCTTCCGAGTGATCGGCTAGGAAGCCGCCGGATTGGCGGCTCCAGAGGTCGGCATAAATGCCGCCCTGCCCGACGAGATCGCCATGCGAGCCTGTCTCGATGATCCGGCCCTTATCGAGCACGATCAGCCGGTCCATCTCGGTCAGCGTTGAAAGGCGATGGGCGATCGCGATCACCGTCTTGCCTTCCATCAGCGCAAACAGGTTTTCCTGGATCGCCGCTTCCACTTCCGAATCGAGCGCCGATGTCGCCTCGTCGAGCACCAGGATCGGTGCGTCCTTCAGGAAGACGCGGGCAATCGCAATGCGCTGGCGCTGGCCGCCGGAGAGCTTGACGCCCCGTTCGCCGACCTGAGCATCGAGCCCCTTGCGTCCCTGCATGTCGACAAGTCCTTCGACGAACTCCCAGGCATTCGCCCGCTTTGCCGCTTCGATCACCTCCGCATCCGTCGCGTCCGGACGACCGTACGCGATGTTTTCGCGGATCGAGCGATGCAGCAGAGACGTATCTTGCGTCACCACGCCGATCAGCGAACGGAGGCTTTCCTGCGACACCGCCGCAATATCCTGCCCGTCGATGGTGATGCGGCCCGCTTCCAGATCGTAAAAGCGCAACAGCAGGTTCATCAACGTCGTCTTGCCGGCACCGGAGCGGCCGACGAGACCGACCTTCTCGCCCGCCTTGATGTCCAGTGACAGGTTGTCGACGACGCCGTTGCCCTTGCCGTAATGGAAGCGGATGCGCTCGTAGTGGATTGCACCTTTCTTCGCCTCCATCTGCGGCGCACCCGGCTTGTCGGTGATGTCGTGGTTCTTCGTCATCATCTCCATGCCGTCATAAACGGTGCCGATGTTCTCGAAGAGTGCCGATACCTCCCACATGATCCACTGCGACATGCCGTTGACCCGCATCGCAAGGCCGATCGCGATGGCGATTGCACCGACAGAGATCTGACCATTCAGCCAAAACCAGATCGACAGGCCTGAGACAACGAAGAGCGCCACGCAGTTGTTTATATAGACGGACATGTGGAACAGCGTGACGCGACGCATCTGCTGGTGCACCGTCTCAAGGAATTCGCCCATGCCCGCCTTGGCATAGCCCTCTTCCCTCCCGGCATGCGAGAAGAGCTTGACGGTCGCAATGTTCGTATAGCTGTCGACCACGCGCCCCGTCATCATCGAGCGCGCGTCCGCCTGCTGTGCGGCGATCTTGCGGAGCCGCGGCACGAAATAGGAGACGATGCCGACATAGGCACCGAGCCAGATCAGGATCGGGATCATCAGCCGCCAATCGGCCGCCGCGATCACGATGATCATCGTCAGGAAGTAGGTGACGACATAGACGAAGACATCGAGGATCTTCATCGTCGTTTCGCGGACGGCCAGCGACGTTTGCATCACCTTGGTCGCAACGCGTCCGGCGAACTCGTTGGCGAAGAAGGTCATGCTGTGGCGCAGCAGGAAGCGGTGCATCTGCCAGCGCGCTATCATCGGATAGTTGCCGAGCAGGACCTGATGCATGATCAGGGAATCCAGCCCCGCCGCCAATGGCAGGCCGATCAGGATCAAAGCCGCCATCAAGGCGAGCCTCGGCCATTCTGTCTGCAGGAATGTCGCCTTGTCGGCATGCGACAGCCAGTCGACGATATCGCCGAGGAACTGGAAGAGCATCACCTCGCCGATTGCAATCAATGCAGTCAGCACCGCCATGGCTGCAAGCCACGGTGCCGCCGGCTTCGTGTAATGCCAGCAGAAGGCAAAGAGGCCTTTCGGAGGAACACTAGGCTCCTCGCTCGGAAAGGGATTCAATCGCTGTTCAAACCAGCTGAACATGAAAATGCTCCGGAACTTCACCGTTCCGCCTCCCGGCCTGCGCAAACAACGCTTGGGCACATATGGGAACCGGACGTTCAAGGGGCGAGGCCGCAACGGCCGCGCAATGGATCAAAAAAGTGGAATTTCAGGAAGATATGCGCACTAGAGGCGCGGAATCGCGACGCCGGTCATCACGGCCGGAAGGCGCACACGTGGCAAATTGTTCATCTTGGCCTCCCTGCTAGCGATTGAAGATGCGCACTCATAACGCGAAACCATCGAAATTTCCAGTCCGGAATTGGCCGAACCGGAACAATTCGGCCAGTTGCCAAGAGCAAAAGAATATCAGAAGCTCGTCGCTATGCAGCCATAGGTCTTATCAGCCAGAAGAACTTGCGGAACATGACAACTGCGTCTCCGCCTGTGCCGGCCAATCAGAGCAACGCCAGCATCTGCCGGGGTTGCTGGGATCAGATGCGCGTGCCCATCCCGATCCGTGGCCCGCTCGCCCTGCCCTTCCGCGCATTCGGCATCACTCGCAGCAAAATGAATCCCGATATCTGCACGATCTGCGAACGGTCCTTTCAATACGTCAAGAAGCAGCGTCAGATCACCGCCAATGCAACCATCCTGTTTGCTGACATCAGGGGGTTTACGGACCTGTCGGAGCGCATCGAAGCGGTCAAACTGAGCGAGATCGTCAGCCTCTTTCAGGATCGCTGCGCACAGGCGGTCTGGGCACACGACGGCATCGTCAACAAACAGATGGGCGATGGCCTGATGGCGATCTTCAATTTTCCGATCGTCAGAAAGGATCACGCCGGCGCGGCGATCATGGCAGCGCTCGACATACAGCGATCCTGTGCAGCAGCTCTGAACTGTCTCAATCCGGACCTCGACGGACTGGCAGGCCGCAGACTCGGCGTCGGTGTCGGCATCCATACCGGCGATGTCCAGATCGGCGAGTTTTCAAGCTTTCGCAGCGATTTCACGGCGATCGGCGGTGTGGTCAATCTGGCTGCGCGGCTGGAATCTCAGGCCGCCGCCGGCGAGATTCTCCTGTCATCAGAGACGGCTACCCACGCCCCGGACCTCGCGGGCGCAGCGGAAGAGCGCCTGCTCGTGCTCAAGGGCATAGAACAACAGGTGCAGGCGCGGGTGCTGGTCAAGAGCTGAGCTGCTGCGTCCTCCGGCTTTCTTCCAGGGGAACCGGATGTGCGTAATTGGCGCCCCAGTTGCGTCGGGACCATAGTTACACTACGGCTCCTCGGCAAAGCAGTAGGCGGTGCACCGGATGATTGATCTCAGACTGGCTCTTTATCAACCTGATATCCCCGGCAATACCGGTACAATCCTGCGGCTTGCGGCCTGCCTCGGGATCGCTGTCGACATCATCGAGCCGGCAGGCTTCGATATTTCCGATCGCAATCTGAAGCGTGCCGGCATGGATTACATCGTAGCGGCCGCGCTGACCCGCCATGTCAGCTGGGACCGTTTCGACGAATGGCGCGCTTCCACCGGCCGCCGCATCGTTCTCGCTTCGACCAAGGCAACGGACCGATATACCGACTTCGCGTTCCGGCCGACCGATATCCTGCTTTTCGGCCGCGAAAGCGCAGGCGTTCCGGATCACGTTCACGACAAAGCCGATGCCCGGGTCCTGATCCCGATGGTCGAGGGGCAACGCTCGATCAACGTTGCGGTTTCCGCCGCGATGATCGTCGGCGAAGCCATGCGGCAGACTGCCTGGAGTTGATTTTCGCCCTTCTCGAGACACATGTAGAAGTGTCGTTGCGATACGTCACAAACGGCATTGTGATATCGCAGAACAGGCGTATTATCCTTAGCCGGACAATCAAAAATCAGCATCCAGGCCGGAATTTCCTCGAAATGGCAATGTGCTGAAACTCAGATTGCACAGCTTTGCACCGGCCGCGAACGAGAAGAAAAAGACCGCCTAGAATGGAATCCACAATCGTCATGATAAACCTGTTCGGCGCAGTGGCGCTGCTGCTGTTCGGCCTCGCGCAGGTGAAGGACGGCGTTTCGCGGGCTTTCGGAGCGCGGCTCAGGACGGGTCTGGCGACCGGTACGCGCAGCGGATTGCGCTCCTTCGTTTCAGGCTTTGTCGCTACGGTAGCATTGCAGAGTTCGACGGCTACGGCGCTGATGGTCGCCTCGTTCGTCGAGCGCGAACTGGTGAAGCCGCGCATGGCGCAGATCGTATTGCTCGGCGCCAATGTCGGCACGGCGGTGACTGCCTGGATTGTCGCTACCGGCATCGAGTGGCTATCCCCGCTCGTCATCCTCGCAGGCATCGTGCTCTATCGCAGCGGCTCGACTAACCGGCAGGGCGGCGGCACCGCCCTGATCGGAATCGGCTTGATGCTGTTGTCGCTGCATCTCCTGAGCGGCGCGACTGAACCCATGCGCCAATCTCCAGCACTCGCGGCTTTCATCGGCCTGCTCGACAATGCCTGGCCGGTAGCGCTCGCCTTCTCAGCCGGCATTGCTTTCATCTCCTCATCGAGTCTCGCCGCCGTCGTGTTGATCCTCTCTCTGACATCGACCGGCATCCTCTCGGCCGGCCTCGTCATCGTCCTGGTTTTGGGTGCCAATCTTGGCGGCGCAATTCCGCCGGTCGTCGCGTCGCTTTCCGGGCCCGCTTCCGCCAAGCGGGTCACGCTTGGCAACTTGATCATCCGCGCCGCCGGCTGCGTGATAGCGCTTCCACTTGCCGGTTACGCCGGTGAACTATTGGAAATGCTGCCGCTTGACCCAGCCAAGCTGCCGGTCGATGCTCATCTCGGCTTCAACCTCGTGCTTGCCGCCCTCGCATGGCCCTTCTCGCGGTTGCTGTCGCGGCTGATGCTGTATCTAGTTCCGGAAGAAGCGCAGACCGACAACGCACCCAAATATCTTGACGAGCACGAGCTATCGGCGCCCGTGGTGGCGCTCGCCAGCGCGACCCGCGAAGTGCTCGGCGTCGGTGACCTCATTGAACGCATGCTGATGCGCGCTTCCGAGGCCTTCGAGCAGAACGATCTGACAAAGCTCAAGGAGCTTCCCGGGCTCGAAAAGCGCGTTGACAGCCTGCAGCAGGAGGTAAAGATCTACCTTTCGAAGCTCGGTCGCGAAGGGTTGAGCGAAGAGAATGCCCGCCACTCGATCGTTATCATCGACTACGCGATCAACCTCGAACATATCGGCGACATCATCGAAAAAGGCCTGCTGCCGCAAATCACCAAAAAGGCTTCACTCGGCCTCAGATTCTCCGAAGATGGGTATCGGGAACTGAAGAAACTCTTCCACCTGACGATCGACAACTTGCGGATCGCGCAAACGATCTTCGTGACGCGCGATTTCAATCTCGCCAAGCAGATGATGGAAGTGAAGGTCGAGGTGCGCAGGATGGAGAAGCAATCTGCCGAACGACACCTCGAAAGGCTGCGCGAAGGCCATGCCGACAGCCTGCAGACGAGCTCCCTGCATCTCGACATGCTGCGCGACCTGAAGCGTATCAACGCCCATATCATCTCGGTCGCTCACCCCATTCTCGACGAAAGCGGGCTGCTGATCGAAAGCCGTCTGCGTACGCCGGCGGAATGACGATCAGTCGGCGGAAGGCAATCGGCGCATCGTGAATTCGATCTGGTCGTTGTCCAGCTGCCGCCAGCTTTCGACCTCGGTCCAGTAGGCCGCCTTCGGGTATTCGGCAAACCATTCGCGAGCCTTTGCCCGCGCATCGAGCAAACCAAGCCGATATGTCTCGCGCACGAAGTGATCGCCCTTCCGGGCAGAGCCTTCCGCACGATGCCGTTCGATCCTGCGCTTCAAGCCGTCAAACGACGGAGGTCCCGGGATTTTAGCCATGAAAGCTACCTCCAGCCCGAAGGTAGTATTGAAAGTACTAATTTGCGAGTCGAATCTTCCCCGCCTCGACTGCGTCCTTCCGCCTGCTGGCGGGACGCCGGTGCAGCTGTTACCACGAGTTCATGATCAGACGTGATCGAGTCGCTACGCCATACTAGCGAACGCGGGGGTAATGATGGAACGACCAGAACTGCCGATCGGCCTGCCGGACGATATCGAAGAAAAGAAGACTGCCGCTCGCACATGGTTCGAAGGATTGCGCGACACCATCTGCGCCTCCTTCGAGGAGCTGGAAGACGAGCTGACCGGCCCTCTCTCAGACCAGGAACCGGGCCGTTTCGTCGGCAAGGAATGGTCGCGCGAAAATGGCGCTGGCGGCGGTGGTCGGATGTCGATGATGCATGGCCGCGTTTTCGAGAAGGTTGGCGTTCATACCTCGACCGTTTACGGCGAATTCGCGCCGGATCTGCGCGCCCAGATGCCGGGCGCCAGCGAAGACCCGCGCTTCTGGGCCTCGGGGATTTCGCTGATCGCCCATCCGGTGAACCCCAACGTGCCAGCCGTACACATGAATACCCGCATGGTCGTTACCTCCAGCCGCTGGTTCGGAGGCGGTGCGGACCTGACGCCCGTTCTCGAAAACCGCCGCACGCAGGATGACGACGATACCCGGCTCTTCCACAAGGCAATGGAAATTGCCTGCCGCAGCCACTTGGCCGTCGCAGATTACGACGTCTACAAGAAGTGGTGCGACGAGTATTTCTTCCTGAAACACCGCAACGAGCCGCGCGGCGTCGGCGGCATCTTCTACGACTGGCTGCATTCCAGCCCCGAGGCCGGCGGGTGGGATGCCGATTTCGCTTTCACGCGCGATGTCGGCCGCGCCTTCGCCATGGTCTATCCCAAAATCGTTCGCCTAAACTTCAACAAGGAGTGGAGCGAAGCCGATCGTGACGAACAGTTGATCAGGCGTGGCCGCTATGTTGAGTTCAATTTGCTCTATGATCGCGGTACAATCTTCGGACTGAAGACCGGCGGCAACATCGAATCCATCCTGTCTTCGATGCCCCCAGTTGTCCGGTGGCCGTGACTGTACGCTAGTGTACAGGTAAAAATACATTTCAAGGCCTTCAAGAAGCGTGAACGAGTGTTAAATTAGGAGTGTGTTGCGTAACAATCGGAGGAGGGTTGTCATGACGATACAAAGCGGCTCACCAGCATCTGCGGATGTTCGGGAGTCAGCACGAGCAATCGAAATGCCGGACTTCCTGAGCCGTATTGCCGAAGAAATGAGGGCAAAAAGCGGCTCTGATCTGCCCCTATGCTGCTTCATCGAACAGGTGAGACTCCAGCTCGCTGCCGGAAAATCACTTGAAGAATTGCAAGAAAAGATGCGCGAAAGTGCAGCGTCAAATGCACCGTATGAGTCATCCGACTGCTATCGCGCCTGGGCCATGCCGGAGTAATCCGTATGTGTTACCGGCCGGCGCACGTCGTCGGCTGGAACTTTCTCCCGGTTTCGTACATTGAAGACAGCGCTATCATTCTGTCATCTTCCGGACAAAGGAGTAGACAATGCGACTTTTCGAATGTGGTACGCTTGTTCCGGGCTGTTCTTGGCACACACGCGCCAACGAAGACGCCGAAATCGTCCGCCGCGCGATCGAGCATATGAAAACCGCCCATGGTGAAACAACCATTCGCGAAAACATGGTCGACAACATCAAGGCCCGCATCCGCGACGAAGCGACTGCCGCCTGATCACCTCGGAAGGTCCTTCAGCCGGGCGAGCAGGGTCGCCCGGTCCGCGGCAAAATTCTCTTCCACCCATTGGTTCTCAAGCTTCGCCAGTGCCTCGCCGACGCGCGGCCCCGCCGGAATGCCTTTGGAAATGACATCGCCGCCGCCGATCGGGAACTGCGGCTTCTTCCACGCCAGAGCATGATCCAGGAGCTTACCGAGCCTTGCCGACCGGCTCATCTCATTCATGTCACCCTCCGCCTTGCCGCGAGCAACAGCCAGAGCGAGCTTCAGACGCGTCACGATACCTTCAGCACCGTTGCGGTAGAGCAGCCGGTCGAAGGCTGCGGCCGATATTTCGTCATTGACGGCCGGAGCCGCCGCCCAGGCTCTGAAATAGGCCGCTTCGGCATTTGAGAGTTTCAGGCGTGCCGCCATCTTCTCGAGCCGCTCGGCATCCGGCGGAACGATCGAGGCGAGCCGCAAGAGCGGATCCAGTAACCAGCCAAGGGCCTTTTCGGTCGAAACGAGAGCGGGGATGGCGTCGATGCCCCATTTCTCCGTTTCCGGCAGGACTTCATTGAGCACCGCGACCTGTCGCATCCAGAGCAGCGCCCTGCCGGGATCTTCGGCGGAAAGCAGCTTGCGAAGCTCCGACCAGACGCGTTCGGACGAAAGCGTACTGAGCTTCGAGCGCGCCGCTGCACAGGCTTTCAGGCCCTCCGCATCCGGCCGGCCCGAGCCGTAATAGGCAAAGAACCGGAAGAAGCGCAGGATGCGCAGGTAATCTTCGGCGATGCGCGTCGCTGCATGACCGATGAACCGGATATTGCGCTTCTCGACATCCGCAAGCCCGCCGACGAGATCGACGACCTTACCTTCGGAATTCATGTAGAGCGCGTTGATCGTCAAATCGCGCCGTTCGGCATCCGCTTGCCAGTCCGTGCTGAAGGCAACCTTCGCGCGACGCCCGTCGGTCTCGACGTCGGTGCGCAGCGTCGTCACTTCGAATGGTTTTCCCTCGATCACCAGCGTCACCGTGCCATGCGCAATGCCGGTCGGGACTGCTTTGACACCGTCCTCCTTCGCCCGTTCGATCACCGCATCCGGCGTCAGCGTCGTCGCGATGTCGATATCGCTGACCGGCAGCCCCATCAGGCTGTTACGCACCGCCCCGCCGACGACGCGCCCTTCCCCGCCGTCTGCGTTCAGCAATGCAAAGACGCGTTGAAGGCGGGGATCCTCGAACCATGCTTGATCAGCAAGGCTGGTCATTCATAAAGCCTCTCATAAAGTGTGCGGACGATGCCCGCGGTGATGCCCCAGATCATCCAGCCTTCATAGGGCATACGGTAAAAATGCCGGTCGATGCCTTCGACCTCGCGTCGGTCGCGTGTGTGATTGTCCGGGTTCATCAGAAACGAAAGCGGCACCTCAAAGACGTCGTCGACTTCCCGCGGGTTAAGCTGGAGCTCGAAGCCGGGCTTCACCACGGCGAGCACAGGGGTAATGCGAAACCCGGTCGCGGCAAGATAATGCGGCAGGCGCCCGACCGTCTCGACGAACGCGCCCGCAATCCCGATCTCTTCCTGCGTCTCGCGGATCGCAGCCATTTCCGGTGAAACGTCGGTCGGATCAATTGCCCCGCCGGGGAAAGAGATCTGCCCGGAATGCTTGCGCAGGTTTGCCGTGCGCTTGGTGAAAATCACGCGCGCGTCATCGCCGGTGTCGACAACCGGCACCAGCACCGCAGCATCGCGAAGATGCAAGTTCTCCACCATCGCCACGATATCCGGGTTGAGGATGTGATCGCCGTGATCCCGCCAGGAGTGATCAACCGGACCGCCGGTCTGATTGAGCGCCCGGCGGCGAAATTCGGCAGCGGAATAGCGTGGATAGCGTTTGGTCAGTGCATCGCTCATCGGGAAAGCGCATCCAGTTCGTCGGCCGGCATGACGGGAAAGATGCAGCCGCCGGACCGGACGCAGAACATGTCCCTGCCCTCGATGATGCTGACTTCTCCGGTCTCCACAAGTTCGTACATGACCGCACGCGACACCAAAGCCTCGAGGCGCCCGCGGACATGCAAATACGGCTTAAGTTCGCTGTTCTCGCCATGGATCACGAAGCGCAGCGAATGCTCCTTTCCGGCTTCTACGACATCGCCGGTATTGGTGCGGAATGTCAGCATCTGATCGCCGCCGCGATCGGAGACGCTCATCTCGACGGCGACGAATGGTGCATCGACGACGCTGATTCCGACTTTTTCGACAGGCGTCACGAGATAGGTCTTGCCGTCGTCATCCTTGCGCAAAACGGTCGAGAACAGGCGCACCAAGGGCGCGCGGCCGATTGGCGTGCCCATATAGAACCAGGTGCCGTCGGCGCGGATTTCCATGTCGATATCGCCGCAAAAGGGCGGATTCCACTTCTCGACGGGTGGAAGCCCCCGCTTCCCGCCCGTTTCGCCAGCGGCGCGCGAAATCAGCGCGGCCAGCCCTGCGGCATCTTCGCTCGCCCTGATCTCTTGCGCTGCCATCGTTCTGTCCCGGTTTGCTTTTAACGAGAAGGATCAGTCACGAGATAGTCATTTGAAGCGAACTTGTCAGCCCGTAACATCTTCATAACTCTATCGGGTATGAACAACTGGCGTAAAATCAGCCGATTCGCGACGAATGATCCAGCCGTTGGAGATGCCTAATGGGTATGATGCAGACCGAAGACAGCCTCGATGAAAAGGCAATCATCGCCGCCGCGGAAAGGGCGCTTGCCGATATCGCCCTTATCCGCGAAGAAATCTCCAAGGTGATCTTCGGCCAGGAAAGCGTCGTTGAAAATACGTTGCTCGCCGTTCTTTCCGGCGGCCATGCGCTTCTGGTGGGTGTCCCTGGGCTTGCAAAGACCAAGCTGGTGACGACGCTTGGCGAAGTGCTCGGCCTTGGCGCGAACCGCATCCAGTTCACTCCGGACCTGATGCCCTCGGACATCCTCGGCTCCGAAGTCATGGATCAGGATGACAGCGGCCGCCGTTCCTTCCGTTTCGTCAAGGGCCCGGTCTTCGCACAGTTGCTCATGGCGGACGAAATCAACCGCGCCTCGCCGCGTACGCAGTCGGCGCTGTTGCAATCCATGCAGGAATACCATGTCACCATCGCCGGCCAGCGATACGACCTGCCGGCGCCCTTCCACGTTCTCGCCACGCAGAACCCGCTTGAGCAGGAAGGCACCTATCCGCTACCGGAAGCGCAGCTTGACCGTTTCCTTCTGCAGGTGGACGTGCACTATCCGGAACTCGCGGCCGAGCGCCAGATCCTCCTCGAAACGACAGGCCTCAGCGAAACAAAGCCGAAAGCCGTGCTCAACGCCGGGCGGCTGATGGAGATCCAGAAGCTCATTCGCCAGATGCCGGTGAGCGACAAGGTCGTCGACGCAATCCTCGATCTGGTGCGTTCCGCCCGCCCCGGCCAGGGCAACGCCACGACCGACAAGCATGTCGCCTGGGGCCCCGGCCCGCGCGCCGGCCAGTCGATGATGCTCTGCGCCCGCGCCCGGGCGCTCTACGAGGGCCGTCTCGCGCCGTCGATCGATGATATCTACGCGCTTGCCGAACCCGTTCTCGAACACCGAATGGCGCTCACCTTCGTCGCCCGTGCCGAAGGCATGTCCGTCCGCGACGTCATCGCCGGATTGGTCAAGCAGGCCAAGGGATAAGGAAGCCGGACGCGTGGCAGTAATCGGACAGATCGTCAATCCGACACCAGGCAGCGATGCCCTTGCCCGTGCAAGACAACGGGCCTCTCTGGTGCCGGATTGCCTGGTCGAAGCCAAGCGCATCGCCAACACCGTGATCGCCGGCTGGCATGGCCGCCGCAAGCGCGGCATAGGCGAGAATTTTTGGCAGTTCCGCCCCTATACCGAAGGTGAAAGCCTGTCGCGCATCGACTGGCGCCGCTCAGCCCGCGACGATCACACCTATGTTCGCGAACGCGAATGGGAAGCCGCTCACACCATTTGGCTCTGGGCCGACATGTCGCCGTCGATGATGTACCAGTCGACCTTCGGCAGCGTCTCGAAGGAGAGCCGCGCGCTCGTTATCATGCTGGCTCTTGCTGAAATCCTGGCCCGCTCCGGCGAGCGCATCGGCTGCCCTGGCGTGATGGAGCCTATCTCCGCCCGCAATGCCGCCGAGCGGCTCGCGACTGCGCTGATGCACGCCCCCTTGGCCGGCGGCCTGCCGGAAATCGGCATGATCCGCGGCTCGAGCGATCTCGTTCTGATCGGCGATTTCCTCGACGACGCGCCGACGATCATGGCACGCCTCGGCCCGCTTGCCCGGCGTGGTCTTCGCGGCCATGTGGTCGAGATCGCCGATCCTGCCGAGGAGCTCTTCCCCTATACCGGACGCACCGAATTCAAAGATCCGGAAACCGGCTCAAGATTGGTGTCCGGCCGCGCGGAACACATCCGCGAAGCCTATAGCCGCGCTTATCTCGCGCGCCGCGACGGCCTCGGCCAATCACTCCGCCATCTCGGCTGGACATTCGTCACTCACCGCACCGACCATCTGGCATCCGAAGCGCTGGTTGCGGTTCATATGTATCTCTCCGGCATGCCGGCCAAGGCGACGCACGGAGGGCAGCTGTGAGCGGACTTCCCTTCGCATTCGCCTATCCAGCAATTCTTGGCGCACTCGTGGCGCTGCCGATCATCTGGTGGCTGCTCAGGCTCACGCCGCCACGACCGAAATCGGAGTATTTTCCGCCGCTGAGAATCCTGGCGACCGTGCTGAAGCGCGAGGAGACGCCGGCCCAAAGCCCCTGGTGGCTGACGCTGCTGCGCATGCTTCTTGCCGCCGCCGTGATCCTCGCCATCGCCGACCCGGTCTTCAATCCCCGCGCCACTTCGCTCGCCGGCGGCGGCCCGTTGGTGCTCTTCGTCGATAACAGCTGGGCCACGGCACCCGATTGGGCACGCCGCGTCCAGACCGCCGAGGCGCTGATCGACGAGGCCGAGTCCGCAGGTATCCCGGTTGCGGTCGCGTTTACCGCCGATCCGACCAACAATGCGGTGCCCGGGACCGCGACGGCTGCCCGCGACAAGCTTCGCGCCGCAGAGCCGCGGCCGCTTGTTCCCGATCGCGGGCGTGCCTTCGAAGCTTTGCGGGTAGCGCTGAATGGAACGAAACCAGGCACCCTCGCATTTCTTTCCGATGGAGCAGCGGCAAAGGAAAATGATGCGACCGTCCGTCAACTGGCCGACCTGCAGCCGGCCGAGTTCCGGCTCGTGGAAGGCGACGCGACGCAGACAATTGCCATTACCGGCGCCACGAATGCCGCGGACGCGATGACCGTGACCGCAACACGCCTGGACAGCACTGGTGCCGCCTCTCTGCCCCTGACGGCGCAAGATGCGCAGGGCCGCCCGATTGCCGCCGGCACTGTCGACTTCCAGCCTGGGCAATCGGTCGCCACCGGCTCGATTGCCGCCCCCTTCGAGATGCGCAATGATTTCGCCCGCGTCAGTATCGACGCCCACGCGACGGCAGGCGCAGTGCAGCTTCTCGACGACGGCTTCAAGCGCCGCCGCGTCGTCCTGCTTTCAGGCGAAGCGGGCGATGACTTCCAGCCGCTTCTCTCCCCGCTATATTACATTCAGCGCGCCTTGCAGCCTTATGCCGATTTGATCCAGCCGAATACGCCCGATCTCGCGACCGCCATTCCTGACCTGCTGTCGCAGAATCCCTCGGTCATCATCATGGCGGATATCGGCCGCCTGCCGCAGGAAACCTATGAGCCGCTGCAGCGCTGGATTGCCAATGGCGGCACGCTGATCCGCTTCGCAGGCCCGCGCCTGGCCGCCGCCCCGGCTGACGATCCGCTTGTGCCCGTGACGCTGCGGCAGGGCGAGCGCGCGCTTGGCGGTTCGCTTTCCTGGGCCGAACCACAGCCGCTTGCGGACTTTCCCAATTTCGGTCCCTTCGCCGGTATGGCCAAGCCGACGGATGTCACCGTCAAGCGCCAGGTTCTCGCCGAGCCGACGCCCGATCTTGCCGAGCGTACCTGGGCAAGCCTTGCTGACGGCACCCCGCTGGTGACGACCAAGCCGATCAACGCCGGTCGTATCGTGCTCTTCCATGTCAGCGCCGAGGCGACCTGGTCCAACCTCCCGATTTCCGGTAATTTCGTCGAGATGCTCAGGCGTATTGTCCAGCTCTCCCGCTCCGGCGGTGTGACCTCCGAAGCCGGCGCGGCGTCGACTGCCGAAGCGCTGCCGCCCTTCCGGCTGCTGACGGCAAAGGGCGTGCTGACGACGGAGACGGGCACCGCCCGCCCGCTCATCCCGAATGCAAAGGCTGAACCCATTTCCAGCTTCGATAACCCGCCCGGACTCTATGGTTCAGAAGACGGCTTTACCGCGTTGAATGTATTGCCGAATAATGCCGAACTGAAGCCGCTGGACATGGCTGGCGCCAATCTCGTCCGGCAGGGCCTGATCGGCGGTGAGACCTGGTCCGCCAAGCCCGCGCTTTTCCTCATCGCCTTCCTGCTGCTCTTGGCAGACAGCCTCATCGTGATGTTCATGGGCGGCGCTTTCTCGCGCCTGCGCTCGGCGGCCCGCCCTGCAGCGCTCGTTGCCGTCGCGATCGGCGCTGCCCTCTTCCTGCAACCGCTCGATGGTCGCGCCGATGACTCCAAGCCCGGTGACGATCAGATTTTCCAGCGGTTGGACAACACACATCTCGCCTATGTCGTCACCGGCGAGCAGGATGTCGACAATATCTCCGAGCGCGGTCTCGAGGGCCTGACGGAGTTCCTGACATTCCGGACGACACTGGAGCCCGCGCCGCCGGTCGGCCTCGATCTCACCAAGGACGAGCTTTCCTTCTATCCGATCATCTATTGGCCGGTTTCCGCCTCCGCGCCGATGCCATCCGCGGCTGCGATCAATCGCATCGACGCCTATATGCGCGCTGGCGGCACCGTGCTTTTCGACACGCGGGACCAATTCACGGCGCTGGACGACAATGGCGGCGCCACAAGCGCCAACGGCGAGCGCCTGCAGCAGATCCTTGCAAACCTAGACATTCCACCGCTCGAGCCGGTTCCTTCCGACCACGTCCTGACAAAGTCGTTCTATCTGCTGTCTAGCTTCCCGGGCCGCTATAGCGGAAGTCCCCTCTGGATCGAGTCACGGCAGGACAATCGTGCTTCGGACCCGAAATCCACCGCCTCCGCCGACGGTGTTTCACCGATCCTCATTACTGGCAACGATTTTGCCGGGGCCTGGGCGGTCGATGAGAACGGCGTACCGATGCTGCCGACCGTTCCGCCGGATGAGATGCAGCGCGAATATGCTTACCGCGCGGGCGTCAACATCATGATGTACATGCTGACCGGCAACTACAAGACCGATCAGGTCCACATCCCAGCGCTCCTCGAACGGCTGGGACAGTGACATGACGCTTGATTTTTCGCCTTTCCTTCCTTGGCCGGTCCTTGCCGCACTGGCGGCTGTGGTTGTGCTGGTCGCAGCCTTCGCGATCTGGCGCGGTATCCGTGGCGCCTGGATCCGCACGCTGGCGGCCCTCGCATTGCTGGCAGCGCTCGCGAACCCGCTCCTCATGCAGGAAGACCGCGACCAGCTTTCGACGATCGTTCCTGTCATCGTCGATCGCAGCCAGAGCCAGCAGACCCCGGACCGCATCAAGGTGACCGAGGATGCGCTGGCGCAGCTCAAGGATCGCCTCGCGCGCTTCCCGAATATCGAGCCGCGATACGTCGATGTCACCGAACCGGAAGATTCCGACACACCGTCCACCCGTCTGTTCACGGCGCTGTCGGCTGCCGTTGCCGACGTGCCTCCGGCGCGTATCGGCGGCGCGATCATGCTCACGGACGGCCAGGTGCATGATGTGCCGGGGATCAACCAGGCGCTTGGCTTCGACGCGCCGATCCATGGCCTCATCACCGGCAAGCCCAACGAGTTCGACCGCCGCATCGAGGTGATCAAGGCGCCGCGCTTCGGCATCGTCAACGAAGAGCAGCAACTAGTCCTTCGCGTTTTCGACGATGGCCCGAGCCCCGGCGATACGGCCAAGATCACCGTGAAGCTGAATGGCGACGAGATTGCCACGCTGCAAGCGACTCCGGGTCAGGATACGCCGTTTTCCTTCAGGGTTGCGCGCGGCGGCAGCAACGTATTGGAATTCTCGGTTGCCGGGCTGCCGGGTGAAGTGACGGAGGCAAACAACCGCGCCGTCCATGTCATCGACGGCATCCGCGAAAACCTGCGTGTACTTCTGGTCTCCGGCGAGCCGCATGCCGGCGAACGCGCCTGGCGCAATCTTTTGAAGTCTGACGCTTCTGTCGACCTGGTCCACTTCACCATTCTGCGCCCGCCCGAAAAGCAGGACGGCACGCCGATCAACGAGCTTTCGCTGATCGCCTTTCCGACGCGCGAACTGTTCGTCGACAAGATCAAGGACTTCGACCTGATCATTTTCGACCGCTACCAGCACCGCGGCGTGCTACCGATCCTCTACTATGATTACATCGCCCAATATGTCGAAAACGGCGGCGCGCTGCTGATTGCCGCAGGTCCCGAACATGCCGGTCAGGATTCGATTGCGCTGACGCCACTTGCGTCCGTACTTCCGGCGCAGCCGACCGGCCGGATGATCGACAAGGCGTTTTATCCGCGCCTTTCCGAGGAAGGCCGAAAGCATCCCGTTACGCGCGGCCTCGATGGTTCCGCCGACGAGCCGCCGCATTGGGGCCGCTGGTTCCGTAGCGTCGATGTTGAACCGCCGCAAGGCCAGACGGTGATGGTCGGCGCCGACAATCATCCGCTGCTGGTCTTGAACCGCGCCGGCCAGGGCCGCGTCGCCATGCTGCTCTCCGACCAGGGCTGGCTCTGGGCCCGCGGCTTCGAGGGCGGCGGTCCGCACGTCTCGCTCTATCGCCGCATCGCCCACTGGCTGATGAAGGAACCGGCTCTCGAAGAAGAGGCTCTGACGGCCCGCGCCTCCGGCCGCACGCTTGAGATCACCCGCCAGACGCTCGGCGACAATCCGGGCGACGCCACGATCCGATACCCTTCTGGCAGGACGGAAACGCTGCCGCTGACGCAATCCGAACCCGGTCTCTTCAAGGCCGAGAAGAAGATGGACGAGATCGGCCTCTTCGAGATCCGCAACGGCGACCTCATGACGCTCGTCCATGTCGGCGCGGTCGATGCGCCGGAATTCAAGGCGATGATTTCGACCGGTGACGTGCTGAAGCCGATCGCCGGCAAGACGCGCGGCCTTGTTGCCCGCGTTTCGGATGCGAGCGGAGCGGTCGAGGTTCCGCCGATCCTGCCGGTCCGCGGCCAGATTCGCGTTGCCGACAACGACCGCATGCAGATCAAGCTGACGAACGAGACCGTCCTGAAGGGCATCAATACCTTGCCGCTCTTTGCCGGCTTTGCCGGCGTCGGTGTGCTGCTGCTTGCCTTCGGCGCCATGTGGTGGCGCGAAGGGCGATGAGGCCATGCCGGAATTCGAACTGACTGGATCGCCCTCCCCGGAAGAGCTTGCCGCCATCCAGGACGCGCTCGGCGCCTTCAACATTGAGGACGTCGGCCCTTCGGAACGTCAGCCGCTTGCCCTCCTCATCCGCGACACGGACGGCAAGGTAACAGGCGGGCTTTCCGGTTATACCGCCTGGGGTTGGCTCTTCACGCAGAACCTGTACATCCCGGAGACCCAGCGCGGCAAAGGCTTGGCCGGAAAGATCCTTGCCAACGCCGAGGAAGAGGCCAAAGCCCGCGGCTGTCACGGCGCCTGGATCGATACCTTCAATCCTCAGGCGCTCCGCGCCTACCAGCGGGCGGGTTACGAGATCTTCGGCGAATTGCCGGAGTTTCCGAAAGGTCGGAGCCGGACGTTCCTGCGCAAGAGTCTCGCTTAGGGTCAGGAGCCTAGGCGAGCGAGACCTGCCGCGTTTCGGTATCGATCGCGAGCGCCGCGATGGCCGCGACGATCAGAAACCCCGCAAAGAGCCCGATCGCAACCCCGAGCCCCTGCGATACCACTAATGCCATCAGTGACGGGGCAATAAGGCCGCCGAGCCGTGCTATGGCGCCTGCCGCACCCATGCCGGTGGCGCGCGATGCCGTCGGATAAAGTTCCGGCGTATAGGCATAGAGCGCACCCCATGTCCCAAGCAGGGCGAAGCTCATGATCAGCAGCGATGCTCCGATCAGCATATCGTCAGGCGAAAGCACGAAGAGCAGGCATCCCGCTGCAGAAAGCAGGCAGAAGCCGACCAGCGTCGGCCGCCTGCCCCATTTCTCGACGCCATAGGCCGCAAGCGCGTAGCCGGGGATCTGGGCGAGCGCCACGAATACCAGAAAGCCATAACCGCGCACGAAGCCGAAGCCGTCGCCGGCAAGCTTTGCGGGCATCCAGGTGAAGACGCCGTAGTAGGAAACCGAAACGAGGAACCAGATCGCCAGGATCATCAGGCTCCGGCGGCGAAGCGAGGCGGTAAAGAGGCCTTCGGCAGCGGCATGCGGCGCCGGCACGATTTGGTCGGCGGCACCAAGCTCCGGCTTGCCGTGACGTCTGAGCATGCGGTTGACGATCGCCTTGGCTTCTTCGGCGCGGCCCTTTCGCAACAAGTAGAGCGGTGATTCCGGCACGAAAAATCGCAGTCCGATTCCGAGGATCGCCGGTACCGCCGTCACCGCGAAAATATAACGCCAGGGATCTGTAACGCCCGCAACGCTGGCAGCCCATGCGGCAAGGGCGACGATCAGCGTGCCGATCGCCCAGAATCCCTCAAGCGCCACCAGCCATCGGCCGCGATTCTTTGCGGGCAGGAACTCCGCCATCATCGAATAGTCGACCGGCAAGGTACCGCCGACGGCCACCCCGGTCAGGAACCGCAGAACCAGCAGACTGGCGAAATACGGAGCGAAGATCGAGAGCGTGCCGAACAAGGCATCGCATCCGACCGTCAGGATCAGCACATTGCGCCGTCCGATCCTGTCGGCGAGCCGGCCGAAGACCACGGCGCCGATGAGCATGCCGAGGAAGAACAGGGTTCCGGTCTGCAGCGCCTGCGGTACGGTCAACTGGAACGTGGCGGCAATCGAGGCGGCCGTGAAACCGACGGCAAGGACCTGCATGGCATCGGCCGCCCAGACGAGCCCGAAGATCGCCATCAACCGCCGTTGAAAGGCACCGGTTCCGGCACGATCCAGCGCCTCGTCCATTGAAATTCCGCCCATGCTGCCGCCTCTGTTAGAGCTGACGAAACCTGACCCATGGCGGGCCTCATGGAAAATCAGTGACTTGATAGAACAAATAGCCTATTCGCGCCAGCCGATTGTGCCCTTGAGACGCTGATGGGTACCTTCGGCAATCGGCACGACGAGAACGCGGGCGGGATCGACCGGGCCGGGAAACGCAAGCGCATTATAGGCGACCTTCTCGAAGCCAAGCGGGCAATAGTACGGCGGATCGCCGACGAGAATGACGGCCTCCGACCCCCTGCGCCTCGCAGCCTCCACCGCGATCCGCACCAGTTCGCGTCCGATGCCCATATTCTTGTGCGAAGGCCGCACGGCGAGCGGCCCGAGCAGATGCCCTTTCACAGCCCCTGCCATGACGGGCGTCAGTCGCACTGAAGCGATCGTCTCGCCGTCATCGGTGCAGATGAAGGAGAGCGACAGATCGTGCGGCCCCTGCTCGCGGATGCGGGCGGCAGCACGTGTATGCCGGCCGGGACCGAATGCTTCTTCGTTGATGTGTTCGATAGCTGCGTCATGAGACGCATCCTCAGTGAGGTAGACCAGATCGTGCTTGTGCATGATGAGACAGAAACCGGATAGACAGAAGCGATGGGTTCTCGAGCACGCCCTTGGGCGTTCGGGAGCATCAGCGTCGTCGCAGGCTTCTGGTTGCGTGCATCAAAATCGGGTTCCTGAGCGAATGTGAAAAGGCCGATAGCAGGAAAAATTTCCCTCGTCCAACGCAAAATGAAATCATCCCAAAAGACAGTGTGACGCACTGTTCAATCTTTGCACCCTGCAAAGCCGGGCCGCCTGCGATATGTTCACTCCAACGACGAGTTCTGGAGGAATATAATGGGCATGCTGGTTGACGGCGTCTGGCAGGACGTCTGGTACGACACGAAAGAAACGAAGGGCCATTTCAAGCGCGCAGCCTCTCAGTTTCGCAACTGGGTCACGGCTGATGGAAAGCCGGGACCGACAGGCACCGGTGGTTTCAAGGCCGAGGCCGACCGCTATCATCTCTACGTGTCACTCGCCTGCCCCTGGGCGCACCGCACGCTGATCTTCCGCAAGCTGAAGAAGCTTGAGAATATCATCTCCGTATCGGTCGTCGATCCGCTGATGGCCGAAAACGGCTGGGAATTCAAAGTCGGCGACGGCGCCACCGGCGATCAGCTTTACGGCGCAAAGACCCTCTGGGAAATCTACCGGAAGGCCGACCCGCATTATTCCGGCCGCGTCACCGTTCCCGTGCTGTGGGACAAGAAAAACGGTACCATCGTCAACAACGAATCCGCCGAGATCATCCGCATGTTCAACAGCGCCTTCGACGGCCTGACGGATTCGAAGGCGGATTTCTATCCTGCCGATCTCAGGGCTGATATCGATGCGCTGAATGCGATCGTCTACGACACCGTCAACAATGGCGTCTACAAGGCAGGCTTTGCGACGACGCAGGAAGCCTACGAGCAGAACGTCGTCAAGATTTTCGAAACGCTGGACATGCTGGATGAGCGGCTTCGCACGAGCCGCTATCTGCTCGGCGACCGGCTGACGGAGGCCGATTGGCGGCTGTTCACGACGCTGGTGCGCTTCGATCCGGTCTATGTCGGCCATTTCAAATGCAATATCCGCCGTATCGAAGACTACCAGAACCTCTCCGGCTACCTGCGCGATCTCTATCAGACGCCGGGCGTGAAGGAGACGGTGAACTTGCAGCATATCAAGCAGCATTATTACCGCAGCCACAAGACGATCAATCCGACGGGCATCGTCCCAGTTGGACCGGCTCTCGACCTCGACCAACCACACGGCCGCGCGAAACTCGCCGCAGCCGCCTGAATCCTACCAATAATGAGCGGCGGGCTCATCGCCGTTCAACTCCCTGAGCCGGCGCCGGGTGGCGTCGGTCGTGCCGTCCGGGAGGGCATCGACGGCGAAGAAACCGCACTCGACGATTTCGCGATCCGGCGCACGCGGCGCCGTCTGCTCGACATCGACGCGGTAGAAGACAACGTGGTCACGGCGGCTCGCCGATTGATTGTAATAGACGTGGAAGAGCTGCGCCTTGCCGATGACACGGAGGTTGCCCTCTTCGCGCAGTTCCTTGACCAGCGCCGCCTCGGCGGTCTCGTTGCGCTCCACCCCGCCGCCAGGCATATGCCAGCCCGGAACATAGCTATGCCGCACCAGAAAAATCCGTCCCGAGGCATCGAAGCAGGCCGCCCGCACTCCCATCGTCATGCCGCGTGCGAATGCGAAGTAGACATGCACAAACCGCATCAGGAGCTTGGATTTCCAGGACATCCCCGTGGGCCTCATCACTCTGCTTTCACCGTTTCGTTCCATCCGATGTGTTTGATTTGTAACCATCCTGGTCTATGTGTCGTAGCATGTTCAAGCTCGCGCATATCTCGGATATTCACCTCGGCCCACTTCCCAATCTTTCCTTCCGCGAGCTTTTCTCGAAGCGCATTACCGGCTTTGTGAACTGGCACCGCAGCAGGCGCAAGCACCTTTTCGGCGGCACGCTGGATGTTCTGCTGGAAGACATCCGCGACCGGCATGCGGACCACCTCGCCGTGACCGGCGATCTGGTGAACCTGTCAAGCGCAATCGAGATCCGTTCCGCCGCCGCCTGGCTGCGCGCTCTCGGCGACCCGGTTGAAACCTCCATCGTACCGGGCAATCACGACGCCTATGTTCCGGGCGCCTACGAGAAATCCATGCGGGCCTGGTATGACTATGTCCGCGGCGATCTGGCTCCCGCCGAATGGAGGCAAGACAAGCACATTTTTCCCTATTTGCGTGTCCGCGACAAAGTGGCGCTCATCGGCTGCTCGACTGCCGTCGCCACACCGCCTTTTGCTGCCAGCGGCTTTTTCAGCCAGAGGCAGGCGCGCGAAACCGTCAACATCCTGCGCGCCGCCGGCGAGGCCGGCCTCTTTCGCGTGGTCATGATCCATCATCCGCCGATCCGCGGCGCCACATCCTTCTATAAACGCATGATCGGCATCCGGCGTTTCGCTGCCGTCGTTTCGACAGGCGGCGCGGAACTGGTGATCCATGGCCATACGCATCTCAATACGCTCCATTGGCTGCGGGGCCAGACGGCACCCGTGCCAGTCGTCGGAATTGCTTCGGCTTCCCAGGGACCCGGCGGCCTGAAACCCCGCGCCGCCTATAATCTCTTCAGCATCGACGGTTCCCCTGGCGCATGGGAATTGACGGGCGAGCGCTTCAGCTTAAACGACATGGGTGACGGCGTTTTCCAAAATGGTGTAGATATTTTCAAGGCTTAGTGGAACGAGCGGAATCGGTTTCTCAGTGTTTTGATTCGCTTTCTGAGGCAGCCGCTATGGCCGTCAGCCCGCACATGAAATCGGTGGCCGTGGCGGCGAAGGCAGCTGAGCTTACCAAGCTCCCGCAAAGCCTGAACGGACATCGGACCTATTGAAACGCGACATCGCCGACGGCCGCGTGGAAACCCCTTGAGAATTCCAAGATTGCGCTGGCTTAAGCTTGCGAAGCAGTGCAAATTTGTTTCATAAAGATCACATACGCGATATAAAAAGCTTAGCCACGCCGGGTGCTTCGCCCGACATTTCATGAAATGAGACATGCGTCAGCCTGTAACGACCATTGATATCAGACGCGACTTGGTGGGTCTGCTGCCGCGGTTGCGACGTTTCGCGATGACACTTGCAGGCGATGCGGCTGCTGCCGATGACCTCGTGCAGGCAGTCTGTCAGCGAGCGGTGGCAAAGAGCCACCAATGGAAGGGCGAAGGCAGGCTTGAAAGCTGGGTTTACACGCTAGCCCGCCAGCAATGGAACGATGACGGACGCAAGCGCAAGGCGCGGCCGGCTTCCAAGGGAAACGTCACGGATATCCGCGATGCCGTGCGAGACCGCGCAGCCACTGCCGATACTGACGCCATACATCAAATGATCGCCGAAATGCCCGAAGGCATTTCAAGCGTGTTCCTGCTTGTCAACGAAGGCCACACCTATCAGGAGGCGGCCGACATCATGGGCATTCCTGCAAGCAGCGTTCCGGCACAGCTTGCCGCGGCACGGCTTCACTTTGCGAGTCTCGCCGACAATTATCCTCACAGGTACTGACTTTGCCCGATTTCAAGAAACTGCCGCTTGATGCCCAGCTGACCGCTCTTCTCGACGGGGAAACGACGCCGGAGCAGAAGCACGAGCTGGAACAACGCATTGCGACAGACGAAGGTGCGCGCCGGCTTTACGACAAGCTCCGTCACGGTGCCGATTTCGGGCGCCGCCGCCTGGAGGATATCTTGAAGGAGCCGGTTCCGCTGGCACTCGTCCGCTCGATCAAGAGCGTTCAGCTGCCCAAGGCGCCCGTGGCGCCGCGAGCCACCCGCCCGGCAATGAAGCTCACACCGAGCGGACCGCAGGCGCTGGCAGCCGCCATCATCCTTTTCGTCGTCGGCTGCGGCATAGGCTATTTCATGGGAACGACTCCTGCCGGCCTCGTTCGCGGCGACGGGTCGCAGCCCGTTGCCGACAACACGAACACCAAGGATTGGCTGAACGACGTCACCGCCTACCAGCGGCTGATGATCCGCCAGCCGCGGCATATCGTCGAGATTCCCTCGACGCAGGCCGAGGAGATCTCCAATTGGCTGACCTCCACGGTCGGCGTCGCCTTTCGTGTGCCGGACCTGGCCAACAAAGGCTGGACGTTCCAGGGCGCCCGCGTGCTACTCGGTGACGGCCGGCCGGTCGGTCAGCTGGTCTATACAAGCGCGGACGGCGACCTCATCTCGATCTGCTTCCGGAAGGATTCCCAGCCACCGGACAGCGAGGACTTCAAGGAAACGATCAGGGACGAGATCGGCCTCGTCACCTGGCACAATGCCGGGACATCCTACGTCCTCGTCGGCCCGTCCGCAGAAGCCTCGCTCAGCCAGATCGCGATGGAGGTCGCGACCGCGATCTGAGCCTTTCAAGGCACAAGCACCACCTTTCCGCTAACGCTCCGGCCCTCTATGGCGCGATGCGCTTCGGCGGCTTTCTCAAGCGGGAAGCTCGCCCCCTCGGGGATCGTCAGTGCGCCCGAAACCACAAGCGAAAACAGCGTGGAGAGGTCGCCCTCCAGCGTCGCGGGCAGCAAAGGCAGCAGCGCAAATCCCCTCAGCGACTGGTTCTTGCCGAACATGGCGTTCAGGTCAGCGGCCTCGAGACTGAAGCGGCCCAGTGCCGCGAAGACAAGCTCTCCGCCCGGCGCAAGCGCTGCAAGGGAAGCGCGCGTCATCTCGCCGCCGACCGTGTCGTAGATCAGATCGACAGGCGTGCCGTCACTGAGGGCCTTCTGCCAGCCCTCGGCGGTATAGTCCACCGCGGCATCCGCCCCGAGCCTACGAGCCACAGACAGCTTCTTCTCGCTGCTTGCTGTCGCAATGACCGACGACGCACCCTCGCGCTTTGCCAATTGCACCAGCAGCGACCCGACACCGCCGGCCGCCGCGTGGACAAGGACGGTTTTGCCCCGCGGCGAAGCCTGGCGAATCATGTGCAGAGCGGTCAGCCCCTGGACCATCAGCGCTACCGCCGCCTCGAACGACAATGCGTCGGGAATGTTGATCACCGACGCACCCGGCACTGCGATGAACTCCGCGTATCCCTCGCCCCGTCCCAGGGTGAAGAGCGGCACGGCAACGCGCGAGCCGAGCAGAGCGAGATCGGCGCCCTCGCCTATCGCCTCGACGACGCCTGCGGCTTCAACGCCGGGGATCATCGGCAATTCCGGTGTCACGGCATAGCGGTCCGCGCGCATCAGCACTTCGAAAAAATTGATGCCCGCGGCATGGACGCGAACCAGGACCTCACCTCGGCGGGGCACCGGTTTCGGCACCTCGACAATTTTGAGAACCTCAGGGGGACCGAAATGGTCAAAGCGCACCGCTTTCATGACAGACCTCACGTTTGAATGGCGTGAGCAGCGCTTTACCCGTAAGCTCGATGGGAAAAATACACACTCTTTCGTGCCATACCCACCAGGAGGTGACCATGGCGGAACCGATCAAAAGACTGCCGAAATTGCCGGTAGAGCGCGCTCTGAAGGTCATCGCCGGGCGCTGGAAACCGGTCATTCTCTATTACATCTTCAGCGGACCGAAGCGCCTCTCGGAGCTCAAGCGCATGATGCCGGAGATCACCCAGAAGGTACTGATTCAGCAGCTGCGCGAAATGGAAGAGCACGGGCTGGTGACGCGCGAGATCTTCGCGGAAGTCCCCGCACGCGTGGAATACACCGCGACGGATCTCGGACTGGAGCTTGAACCGGTGCTGCTGGCGCTCTGCAAATGGGGCCAGCGCCATGCCGAAGCGCAGGACGATATGGCGGACATTGCCGATTGCATCGTTCGCCCGCGCACGGAAACTATCGCCGCCTGAGCGGCAAAGATGCGCAGCGAACAAAGCCCGCTGCGCAGCATCTTCAGATCAGTTTTTACCGGCCTTCACATCCAGCACGCGGTTTGCCGCCGATACGATCGCCTCGAGCGAGGCGCCGACGATATTGGTGCTGATGCCGGCGCCGAACAGCTTGCCACCCGGATAGGATGTTTCGACATAAGAGATAGCGGCAGCATTCGAGCCGTGTTGCAACGAATGCTCCGAATAGTCCTCGACCGACATTTCGATGCCGAGATAGTGCGAGAGCGCGTTGATGAAGCCATCGACAGGGCCGTTGCCCTTGCCCTCGATGCGCTTCGTCTCACCCTTGTCGATGATCTCGGCGGCAACGATGCGCTGCCCCTTGCGCTCCGGATCGGCATAGGTGTGGTGATCGACAAACTTGATGCGGCCCTGCGGCTGCGTCACGTAGCGCTCGATGAAGCGGTCGTAGATGCGGCGCGACGGCAGCTCCTTGCCCTCTTCATCGGTAATGCGCTGGATTTCTTCTCGGAACTCGACCTGCAGATTGCGCGGCAGATTGAGCCCATAGTCCTGCTGCAGGATATAGGCGATACCGCCCTTGCCCGACTGCGAGTTGATCCGGATGATCGCCTCGTAGGAGCGGCCGACGTCGCGGGGATCGATTGGCAGGTACGGCACTTCCCAGACAGGATGATTGGCGACCTGCGCCGCCTTCATCCCCTTGTTGATCGCGTCCTGATGCGAGCCGGAGAAGGCCGTGTAGACCAGTTCGCCGACATAGGGGTGGCGCTCGCCGATCGGCATCTGGTTGGAATATTCGAAAACTTCCTTCATCCGCACGATGTTCGAGCAGTCGAGTTCCGGGTCGACGCCCTGCGTGAACATGTTCAGCGCCATGGTAACGACGTCGACGTTGCCGGTGCGCTCGCCGTTGCCGAAGAGCGTGCCTTCGACGCGATCGGCGCCCGCCAGCAATGCCAGTTCGGCGGCCGCGATACCGGTGCCGCGGTCGTTGTGCGGATGCAGCGAGACGATCAGGTTCTCGCGATTGTCGAGATTGCGGCACATCCACTCGATCTGATCGGCATAGACGTTCGGCGTCGCCATCTCGACGGTAGACGGCAGGTTGATGATCAGCTTGTTGTCAGGCGTCGGCTTCATCACCTCGATGACGGCGTTGCAGATTTCCAGCGCCACCTCGAGTTCGGTGCCCGTAAAGCTTTCCGGCGAATATTCGAAGCGATAGCCGCCGCCGGCCTTCGCCGCCATGTCGGAGATCATCTTCGCCGCATCAACGGCGATCTGCTTGATCCCGGTAACATCCTTGGCGAAGACGACGCGGCGCTGCAACTCGCTGGTGGAATTGTAAAAATGGACGATCGGACGGTTCGCGCCTTCCAGCGCCTCGAACGTACGGGTGATCAGCTCTGGACGGCACTGCACCAGCACCTGCAGCGACACGTCGTCGGGCACATTGCCCTGCTCCACGCACCAGCACGCGAAATCGAAATCGGTCTGCGAGGCGGAAGGGAAACCAATCTCGATTTCCTTGAAGCCCATGTCGAGCAGTAGCTGAAACATGCGGGCCTTGCGGTCGTGGCCCATGGGGTCGACCAGCGCCTGGTTGCCGTCGCGCAGATCGACCGAGCACCATACCGGGGCCTTGGTGATCGTCTTCGTCGGCCAGGTGCGGTCGGGAATGTTCACCTGCGGATAGGGGCGGTATTTCACCGCGGCGGATTGCATGCCTTTTGCGGGATTTTGCGTCTTCGCGTCCATTCGTTTCTTCCTCGTCCCGGCATCTTGCCCCGCCTATTAGCCCATCGTAGCGAGCTTGGCGACAGCAAATGCGGACCTTATTGGTCTATCTTGGTTCTAAAGGGATCAGTCGCGAGGAGCGATTACCTGGCGGGCTTTCGGCCGCCGGGCGCTCCTCAACGAACCCGGCAACCGCGCGTAAGGCCGAGGAGAAGAAGCGACGTCAGGGCGCGCGTATTGTCACGCAGGGCAACGCGCCCCTGGACAATCGTATCGGAAATCTTTGCACCCGTGATCTTCATGACCGCGCTTATAGCCGCCGAACAATAAGCTGGCAACCCCCGCCTATTTTTTCGCCGCTTGCACCGCGCGGGACAATGCCAGCATCAGCCCGCCGGCGACCAGCCCCCAGAAAGCGCCGGAAATGCCGCCAAAGGAAACGCCGGACGCCGTTACAAGGAAGGTGATCGCCGCCGCCTCGCGCGATTCCGGCGCCTGGAAGGCCGCCATCGCCGAACCCGAGAAGGCGCCGACCAGCGCAAGACCCGCAACCGCCTGGATCAGGATCGGCGGCGCCAGCGCCACGAACGCCGTCACGACGCCGGCAAGCAGGCCCAGCACCACATAACCGGCGCCGGAGATCAGGGCAGCCCAATAGCGGCGCTTCGGATCCGGATGAGCGTCCTGCCCTGCGCACATTGCCGCGGTGATCGCCGCCAGATTGACAGCGTGGCCGCCGAAGGGCGCGGAAAGAACCGAGAAGAAACCGGTGACGGCAAAGAGCGGGCCAGGCATCGGATCATAATGATTGACCTTCAGCACCGCTATGCCCGGAATATTCTGCGAGGCCATGGTGACGATGAAGAGCGGCAGCGCGATCGAAACGAAGCCGGCAAGATTGAAGACCGGATGAACGATCTCGACGGTCGGCACCAGCGACCGTCCGAGCGAAGCAAGCGCGCCCTCCGGGATCTCGACGCCGAATGTCAACACGAGCACGAAAGCGACGAGCGCGGCGGGGACAGCCCAGAGCCGCTTGAATGCACCCACGACGATCCATGTCAGAACGATGGGAAGCCCGAGCAGCGGGTTGAAGCCGATGGCCTTTACCGGCGCAAAGCACAACCCGAGCAGCACCCCGGCAAGCATGGCATTGGCGAGTGCCGCCGGAATTGCGGCGACCGCCCGCCCCAGCGGCTTGAAGAGGCCGGCGATGACGATCAGCACCGCGCAGATCAGGAAGGCACCGACGGCTGCATTGAACCCACCCTCGATCGCCCCGGTACTGGCAAGAAGCGCTGCCCCCGGCGTCGACCACGCTATGCTGACCGGGAGCTTGGTCACGGCGCTCAAAAGGATCGCGCATGCCCCCATCGAAATCGACAGCGCCATGAGACCTGAAGCTGCCTGGGCCTCCGTCGCACCCACCGCTTGCAATCCATGCAGCACGACGGCGAACGAACTGGCAAAACCGACGAAGGCGGTGAGCACGCCCATGAACAGGGCCTGGACGGAAAAGTCTTTAAGCATGACGAGACTCGTGGCTGCAGGGATGGGGCCATGGAGCATTATCGGCAGGAGTCGCGCAAGTGTAGTTCCCTGGTATTCGGTCGCGCATCGTGGCTCGCCCGCAGGCTGCCCCCTCCTGAGCGACATCTCTTCGGCGAAGGTGTATGTTCGGATCGTTCAGCTTGGCGACATTTTGGAGGGCACATGACGAAAGATGCTCAAGGGAACGAAGCGCTTTTCGTGAAGGCCGCGACGCTTGCGGCGCGCTTTCGCGATGAGGCCGGCACTCGCCTGCAGCGGCCGTCCTTCGACTACGCCACTGCTGTCACGGCCTTTGCAGAGCCATTGCCGGAGCAACCGATGGCAATGGACGGTGTGCTCGACCAGCTCGCTCTGAAGGCAGAGCCCGGATTGCACAGCATGACCGGCCCGCGTTTCTTCGGCTGGTCATCGGTGGTTCGCATCCGATGGGTGTCGCCGCCGACTTCCTGACCAGCGCATGGGGACAGAATGCCGGCAACCACGCAGCCTCGCCGGCAAGTGCGGCGGCAGAAACGACAGCCGCACAATGGCTGCTCGAGCTTCTCGGCCTACCGCGTCAAAGTTCGGTCGGCTTTGTCACCGGCGCGACGGTCGCGAACTTTACATGTCTTGCCGCAGCGCGCGGCGCGGTCCTGCATGCCGCCAAATGGGACGTTGAGGCAAACGGCCTTTTTGGAGCTCCGCCGATATCCGTGCTGATCGGCGACGATGCGCATACGACGGTCTTTTCCGCGCTGCAGTTCCTGGGACTCGGCCGTGACCGCGTCCTGCGCGTCGCAACGGACAATCAGGGTAAAATCCTTCCGCAAGCCTTCTCTGAAGCAATCTCCTCCGTCGATGGTCCCTGCATTGCGATTCTGCAGGCAGGGCAGATCAACACCGGCGCCTGCGACGGCTTCGCCGAACTGATCGAGCTTGCCCGGAGCAAGCAGGCGTGGGTGCATGTCGATGGTGCCTTCGGCTTGTGGGCTCAGGCATCGCCGAACAAACGGCACCTTACCGCCAGCGTTGATGGGGCGGACAGCTGGGCGGTTGACGGCCACAAATGGCTGCAGGCGCCCTATGATTGCGGTTATGCCATCGTCCGCGACGAGTTGGCTCACCGCCGCGCGATGACCATCGCCGCAAGCTATCTACCTCTCACGAATGACGGCGAGCGTGACCCGTCTCACTACGTGCCGGAACTGTCACGCCGAGCGCGCGGCTTCGCGACCTGGGCCCTGATCAAGCATTTCGGCCGCGACGGTATCCGCGCACTCGTTGACCAGGCCTGCGAGTCTGCCGCCCTTCTGGCCGGCCGCCTGTCGCAGGAGCCAGGGATTGCCCTTCTCAACGAGGTCGTTCTCAACCAACTCATCGTTCGCTTTGGCGACGAGGAGCATGGCGACAGCCTTACTCAAGCGGCGATCAAGACCCTTCAGCGGGATGGAACCGCATTCTGCGGCGGAGCATTATGGCGAGGACAGCAGGTCATGCGGATTTCTGTCACCAACTACCAAACCGATCTGACGGAAGCAGCAAGAGCTGCCGACGCCATCATCGACGCTTATCGCAGCGCGCGCCGCCAGCTCCAACTTTGAATAGGCCGCGCACAAAAAGCGCCCTCGCCTGCGATGAGCAAGCAAGGGCGCTTCTGAAGGCTCGGATCAGATTTCGCTCTACGACGTGATGATCGGGGAAACCAGAAAAACCGGCAGGCCTCAGTTTCCGTGATAGGCCCTCACGAGCCCCGAAGCGTCATGAAGCTCCGCATTCAACGGCTCGCCGGCCCTTGTGATCTCCTGCGTCGTTCCATCGGCGAATGTCAGCGTTACCGACCCGATCATGGATTTGAGCGTAATCCTGTCGGTCTCGTTGCCCTCGAAAGAAATGATGGTATCGCCATTCTCGTAGGTGACGCGCATCTTATCCGCCGACAGGCCTTCGCCGAACTGGATCTGGCCGCCGACGAACATGCGGACCGTATCCTTGCCGTCGCCGGCGGAGAACTGCATGGTGGCATCCGGACCCAACCTGATGTCATCATCGCCCTTTCCGCCGATCGCGACGCTGTCTGAATGCACCGCAATGACGTCATTGCCCTCGCCGCCATCGACGCGACTGTCCGACCAGGCACTGATAACGTCATCACCGGCTCCGCCGTAGACGTCGGTTTCGGACCATGCCGCGATATCGTCGTCGCCGGCTCCGCCGTCCACGTAGCTGCCAGACCAGACGTCGATCATGTCATTGCCAGCGCCGCCCAAAACACGACTGTCCGACCATGCCTTGATGCTGTCGTCACCGTCGCCGCCATCGACGTCGCCTTCGCTCCAGACGTCGATCTGGTCGTCGCCCGCGCCGCCGAGCACCTTGCTCTCAGACCAGGCTCGGATGGAGTCGCCACCGTCTCCGCCGTCGACGCTGCTGTGCTCCCAAACGTCAATCGTGTCGTTACCGCCTCCGGCATCGACCGCGCTGTTCGCACCGCCGCTCAACGTGTCGTCCCCGCCGCCGCCGAGCAAGATGCGGATTGCCATCGCCTGCCAGCGCGCCGCGGCATCCCTGAGGGTCGAGGCGCCCACAACGTCCGCAGGAACCTTATCTTTTTCAGAAGTATGCTCCTGCTTTTCGGCTCCCTGGGAGGAGGCCTGTTCGGCGTCGATCTTCGGTGGAGAGGGCGGCCGCACCGCAAATTGGTATGGATCACGTCGCGTCGAAATTCCGTCTGCACTGGTCATGCAACCCCCTTTTCGGCCCCCGGCCTGGTTGATTGCCGCGCTTGCTCCGCCGGTCATCCGGCACGGACTGAAAATCAAAAAATGAAAAAGAAACTGAACGGCGCGGCATTAACTATCGAATGAACAACTTACAGGCGCAACGATACGGCGCCCACCCTGCGCCAAACTTGCATCGAAGTTGCATCGATAGAAATTGCACGCGAGAAGACCAGCGTGGACGCGTATTCTCCCGCCAATAAAAACGCCCCTGTCTGCGGTAGCAAACAGGGGCGTTGCTTTCAATGAAAGCTTGCGATCAGATTTCGCTCTGCGATGTGATGATACGGGAAACCAAGCCGTAACCCTTGGCTTCGTCCGCCGACAGCCAGTAATCGCGGTCGGTGTCGGCGGCGATCTTTTCATAGGGCTGGCCGGTTGCCGCTGCCATGATCTTGTTCAGGCGCTCGTTCATCTTGATGATTTCGCGAGCCTGGATCTCGATGTCGGACGCCATGCCGCGCGTGCCGCCGGACGGCTGGTGCAACAGGAAGCGCGTGTTCGGCAGGCAAAGGCGGCGTTCCCTTGGCGCGGCGACATAAATCAATGCGCCCGCAGAAGCGACCCAGCCCGTGCCGATCATCCAGACCTTCGGCTTGATGAACTTGACCATATCGTGGATCGAATCGCCGGATTCCACGTGACCGCCCGGCGAACTGACATAGATACGGATATCATCGTCGCTGGCTGCGGCGAGCGCCACGAGCTGCGAGCAGACCTTTTGCGCCAGTTCCTGATTGATCGGTCCGTAGATGAAGATCGAACGCGACTTGAAAAGATTCGCCTCCGTTTCCTTGCCGAGCGGCAGTTCCTTCGTCTTTTCGTCCTGTTCTTCTTCTTCGTACATTCGAACCTCTCTTACGTCCAATTCGGTTCCTCGCACATAGTGCGACTCAATGGGTAAAACAATGCAGGAAAAAGACAAGGTCCGGATCGGGTGAAGATATTCTTATGACAAACCCGCGATATCCTCGCATTCTATCACGGGGGCCGATCGGAGGAAAACATGACATCCGAATTGCTACGCGCCGCCGTCCGCAACAATGCTCTTTGGTGCAATGCCATCTGCGCGGCACGGGGCTCACCCGGCGAGTTTTCCGCTACACTCTGGCTCCACCGCCAGGGCACGCCACCCTTTTATCCGGACGTCGTCACGCTCACCGGCAGCGACACGGCGAGCGAGCAGGAAGAAGCGATCGCCGTGCTCGTCCGCTCGCGAAAGGGTGAATGGAGCGTCAAGGACAGCTACGCCGCGCTTGACCTTGCACCCCTTGGGTTCGAGGTTCTGTTCGAGGCCGAATGGATAGGGATTGGGGCGGATCAGATCCCCGTTGCCCAGGAACAACCTTTGACTTGGAAACGGATCGCCACGGCGCACGAGTTGCAGGATTGGGAGAGAGCCTGGGGCGCCGGCGCGGCATCGCCGACGCCGCACATCTTCCTCGAAGCGCTGCTCAGCGAGCCGGATATCGTCTTCCTCGCAGCCTTCGAAAGCGACGCGCTTTGCGGCGGTGGCATTCTCAACCGCCACGCGGACGTGGTCGGCCATTCGAACATCTTTGCCTTCAAGAAAAGAGAGAAAACCATCCGGGCCGGCTTGCTGCAAAAAGCGTTCGAAATCTTTCCTGGTCTCCCGATCGTCGGCTACGAACACGGCGATGATCTGGACGACGCATTGGAACTCGGCTTTGCGTTGCTCGGCCCTCTGCGTGTCTGGGCCCGGTCGTAGGCACCTTACTGAAATGTAACGGGACTTCGGCTTTGAAAAGCCCGAATCCGTTCCTACCTCATCCTCACGGTCACGTCCGCACGAACACAAAGGAGACAACCATGTCACCGGAAGAACGCCAATTGCTTACGGGCCTGTTCGATAGGGTCCGCACCGCCGCCGCGACGCCGCGGGACCGCGAAGCCGAGACCCTCGTTGATCAGCAAGTGCGCGAGCAACCTTATGCGCCATACTACCTGGCGCAGGCCGTCATCGTTCAGGAAAAGGGTCTCGAGGCGGCCGCCAAGCACATCAAGGAACTCGAAGAGCGTGTCCGCCAGCTCGAGGCCGGGGAAAGCCAGCATCACCAAGCCGAACAGGGCGGCGGCTTCCTAAGCTCGATCTTCGGTACCGGCCAGGCGCAACCGCCGGCGCAGACCGCGGGACCCTGGGGGAACGCCCCCCGCCAGGCCTATGCGGATCGCGGCTATGACGAAAACGCCCGTCCGATGCAGCCGCCGCCGAGCGGCCCATGGAACCCGCAACCCGGCGCGCCTTCGGCGGGCGGCAGCTTCCTTCGCGGCGCTCTCGGCACCGCGGCCGGCGTGGCGGGCGGCATGCTGCTTGCCAATTCGCTGAGCGGCATCTTCGGCAACCACATGTCGTCGCTCGGCTGGGGCTCGCCTTTTTCCGGCAGCAATCCCCTTGGCAACGCCAGTGCCCCCGCGGAGGAAACCACCATCAATAACTACTACGGCGACCAGAATCCGCAGGCTACCGACGACAACAACGACAGCGATATCCGGCAGGCTGACTACAACAACGACGGAAACAATGACGACGACTTCGCCGACGATCAGTCCGGCGACGACAGTTACGACGTCTAAGTCTTAGCGCTGCGCATCGCTGCCGGGCGTTCGATGCCGTTTTGTACGAACTCGCCCCATTGTATCTAGCTCCCTGGGGCGCGCGCCCGGAACACCGAGATATTCATCGGTCGAGCGGCGCCCATTTTGATCTGCGACGGTTACAACAAACCTGGCACCATGAACACCGAGTGAGTAGCGCGCAGTTAACTCTTGGAACGCGTGGGCGCTCAGCCCATGCCGCAGACAGAGCCCATCCAATGCTTGTGCATAGAGGGTGATCGCTTTAGCCAAACTGGCCGAAGCGGGAGCGCCACAAGACGTTCCAGCAATAAAATCCACAAGGATGTAACCTTCGCAACTATCCGCCGCTTCGCCAAAGACATCTACCTCGTAGAGACCAATCATAAGGCCGACGCCACTCGCGAGCGAGTCGGCGATATTATGGCCGATGGATTTCAACTGAGCGAATTTCATTCATACAGCATAGCCGCCGATGGCAAGTAAGCAAGTCGCCAGCAGGCCAGCGCCGAGCGCAAACTCACCCACGCCCGCGGTAGGTCGGAACACCCTGGTCGGGCAGCCACACACCTTCCGGCGGCTTGCCCGTCTGCCAGAAGACGTCGATCGGAATGCCGCCGCGCGGATACCAGTAAGCACCGATCCGGAGCCACTTCGGATCGAGCAGTTCGACGAGACGCTTGGCGATATAGATCGAGCAATCTTCGTGGAAGGCGCCGTGGTTGCGGAAGGAATGCAGGAAGAGCTTCAGCGACTTCGACTCGACCAGCCATTCGTTCGGAATGTAGTCGATGACGATATGGGCGAAATCCGGCTGCCCGGTCATCGGGCATAGGGAGGTGAACTCCGGCGCAGTAAAGCGCACCACGTACTCGGTGCCGGGATGGTTCGACGGCACCTTTTCCAGCACCGCCTCTTCCGGCGACTTGGCTGTTTCGGTTTGCGTGCCCAGCATCGAAAGGCTGGAAACATCGGTCTTCGGCATTTAGGCGTCCCTTACGACTTTGACGCGGATTCCATGGGCCCTTTCGCCCTCGGGCTCGACGTGGATGGCAATGCTGGCGCCCGGATGCACCGCGCGGATGGCATCTTCAAGGCGATCGCAGATATCATGTGCCTGCCTTACCGGCATTGCAGCCGGAACCACAAGATGAAAATCAACGAAGGTGACAGATCCTGCCCGGCGGGTCTTCAGGTCGTGAACGCCGATCGATCCCGCCGCATGCGTGGCGATCGCCTGCTTGATTGCCTCTTCCTCCTCTGGCTCCACCGCCTGATCCATCAGACCGCCGATCGAATGCGAGATCACCTTCCAGCCCTGATAGATAATGTTGATGGCGACCAGGATCGCAAGCACCGGGTCGAAGATCGCATATCCGGTCGCAATCACCAGAAGCAGGCCAATGAGCACGCCGACGGAGGTTACCACATCCGACATGATATGCTGGCCGTCGGCAACAAGGGCCGCCGACCGATATTTCCGGCCCGTGCGGATGAGCAAACGAGCCCATACGGCATTGATCACGCCGGCTCCGAAATTGATCGCAAGACCGAGCACCGGCGCATCGAGCATGCGCGGCGCGGCCAGATGACCGATCGCTTCGTTGACGATCATCAGCGCCGCGACGACAATGAGCGCGCCTTCGGTGACCGCCGAAAGATATTCGGCCTTGTGGTGCCCGAACGGATGGTCGTGATCCGCCGGCTTCTGCGCATAGCGGATGACGAAGTAGGCAATGCAGGCAGCAACGACATTGACGGTCGATTCAAGCCCGTCGGACAGCAGCGCGACCGACCCCGTCACCCACCAGGCCACCATCTTCAGGCCCATGACGCCGAGTGACAGCGGAATGCCCCAAAAGGCCAGCCGCTGTACCGTGAGATTGCCTTGTCCGTCCATCTCGATCCCTCTGCGGATGCGAATGAATTGCAGCACTTAGCCCATTCAAACGCAAAACCGCCCGCGCGAGAATCGCGCAGGCGGCCAATGCCGGTGATATGGGGAAGGATCGGTGTTTTGTCAAAGGTCAATGCTTGCAAACTTAGACTGGCAATTTATATAACACGTTATATAAATGCGCATGCAAATGGAGCGGACTGTGATCGAAGACATCGTGCGAGCATCCGGATTCCTCACTCTCGGCAGCCGGCTGCGCCGCATCGGCGAGCGCCTGCAAGCCGATACGCAGCAGATCATCGAAGAAGCGGGTCTCGGCATCCAGGCGGGGCAATACCCTTTCCTAGCAGCGATCGACCGGGCTGGGCCGCTGACGGTCGGCGAACTCGCCCAGTCGGTCGGCATCACCCAGCCGGGCGCGACGCGGACCGTCAGCCAACTCCTCGAACTCGGTTTCGTCGACATGCAGCCTGCCCCGGACGATCAGCGCCGCAGGCTGGTGTCGCTGACGGCGAAGGGTCAAGGGCTCGTCGACTATTCGAAGACTGAAGTCTGGCCGCGCATCGCAGCCGCCGTCACCGATCTCTGCGGCGCCCTTGAAGGACCGATCCTGGATCAGTTGGCCGCAATCGAAGATGGGCTGGCGGAAGCGCCTCTCGCGCGCCGTGCGCCCGAGGGGAGGAAATGACACATATTCTCGATCGTCCGATCTGGAGCGCGCTGGAGACGGCGCATGCCGGCCTTGCCGAAGGGAGCCCGCTCGCAAGGCGCTATCCGCCCACGATCGTACCCTTTGCCGCGTCAGCGGACGCAAGCCCTGAAAGCCTCGAGGCGCTGACGAAGCTTCCGAAACCGGACGATGCCATGGCGCTCGTGGAAGCCGGACCGATCGCAATTCCTGACAGCCTCGACATCATTCTGGAAGCCACGCTTGTGCAGATGGTCGCAAAGGCGCCGCATGAACCGGTCTCCGACCCTCGCATCGCTCCGCTTACCGAAGCCGATGCCGAGGAGATGCTCGCGCTCGCCATGCTAACGAAGCCCGGACCCTTCACATCAGGTGCACAGAGGCTCGGCACCTTCTGGGGCATCAAAAGCGATGGTCGCTTGATCGCCATGGCGGGCCAGCGGCTGCGGCAGACGGGTTTCACCGAGCTCAGCGGTCTCTGTACCCATCCTGATTTCCAAGGGGGCGGCCTCGGCACCCTGCTCTTTCGCTTCGTCGCCGGCCATATCGCCTCGACCGGCGCGACGGCTTATCTGCACGCCTATGCGACGAATACTGGCGCCATTGGGCTCTACCGGAAGCTTGGCTTCGAACTGCGTTCGGAGATGAACCTCAGGATCGTCAAGCGCCAGGACTAGCCCGCATCCGACGCTCAGGCCATTAGTCTACCGCGTCCGATACGTTGCCGCCGGCGACACCGACGCTCTGCGGCCAGCGGATGAGCGCCGCCTCGCCTGAGGGCGTCAAGGCGTAGACGCCCTTGTCCTGCCGCTCGAACCAGCCATAGACGTTGCCGAGCAGGATCTTCCCGGCATCCGGCGCCAGCGCCTTCATATCGCGCGGCCTGACCAACCCCTGCTGGAGGGCAGCGGCGCAGATCAGCGCCCGCTGGCGGTAGGCGGTCATCACAGGCGCACGCGTGCTGCCGCCGACGGCAGGATCGCCGCGGCGCCGCTGATGTTCCCTGACGAGACGCGAACGGCGCTTCGGATTGGTGCGAGGCATCGGCGAAACGGAGCTGACGATGACACTGACCTCACCGGCATCGGAGACGCCGAGCATGCCGATCCCCAGCCGACGGCAGAGATCGCGATAGCGCTTGTCCGCCTCGCGCCCGCGTCCTTTGGCGGAAACGCGCGCAGCGATCCACACTTCGTCGCTCATCGCCGCCCGATCGACCGCCTGCAGGACAAGCTCGAGATTGAAGCTGAGCTTCAGCTCGCAGACCACGACGACAGGCGGCTCTCCCTCGCTCAGGCCAACGAGATCGCATCCGCCGATCTCACCCTTGACGACATAGCCCGCCGCTTCGAGAAAGCCTTTGGCCGGTAGATAGAGCGACGTTTCCATCGGTTATGCAGGGTTGAGATCGGCAATTTCGCCATGCCGGACCAGCAGCCGCGGCGACGACATATCGCCGGACTCCTCATCGACGATGACAGCATAGGCAGCGACACCGACGAAGCGCGAGGCCATGGCGTTCGCAATCTTCTCCGCACTCACGGCGTTCGATGCCTGGCGCATCTCGCCCGGCACCAGATTGCCCCGGGTCTTGCGGTAGGGAAGGACGATAAACTTCTCAGCATTGGCCACGACGACATTCCTTATTCATCGTTCCTGAAATGTTCTGATTTGGGACGGGAAGTCAACCGGTTAGGCGGCGGATTGCTGGAAATTGCGAGGAAGAGCAAGTAGCCCCCCTCATCCGGCTGCCGCCACCTTCTCCCCGCTGGGGAGAAGGGAACACGAGGCGGCGCGGCATATCTCTTCTCCCCTGGGGGAGAAGGTGGCGGCAGCCGGATGAGGGGGCTCCGGGTGTGGGACTTCAAGAGCGGGAAGGCCCCGCCCCTCGCCTCAAGCCGCCTTCGTCTTCACCTTGCGCGCCAGATGCGCCACGACGTTCTCGATCATCCGCATGCCGGCATCACCGCCGAGCGTCATGATCGATTCCGGGTGGAACTGCACCGCCGCGACCGGCTCCTTGGTGTGCTCGATGCCCATGATCGTGCCGTCTTCGCTTTCCGCCGTGATCATAAACTCACGCGGCAGCGTCGAGGGATCGGCAAAGATCGAGTGATAGCGTCCGACGGTGACTTCCTTGGCGAGGCCGGAGAAGACGATGCCGGGCTCGAGCACGCGGATGCGCGAGGGCTTGCCGTGCATCGGCACCGCCAGATGGCGCAGTTCCCCGCCATAGGCTTCGGCCAGAGCCTGAAGGCCCAGGCAGACGCCGAAGATCGGCAGGTTGCGCGCCCGCGCCTTCTTGATCGTCGCCTTGCAGTCGAAATCCTTCGGATTGCCCGGCCCCGGCGACAGCACGACGAGATCGGGGTTCAATCGGTCGAAAATCTCGTCCGGAACGGGGGTGCGCACGGTCGAGACCGTCGCGCCCGTCTGGCGAAAGTAGTTGGCGAGCGTATGAACGAAACTGTCTTCGTGGTCGATCAACAGGATGTTGACACCCTTGCCGACGGCAGCGACGTCGCGGCTCACCTTGCCGGCGTTGCCGGCCCTGGCATCGCGGATGGCGGAAAGCATGGCGGAGGCCTTCAGTTCGGTTTCTGCTTCTTCTTCATGCGGATCGGAATCGTTGAGCAGGGTCGCCCCTGCCCTGACTTCGGCGATCCCGTCCTTGATACGCACGGTGCGCAGCGTCAGCCCGGTGTTCATGTCGCCGTTGAAGCCGACCATGCCGATCGCCCCGCCATACCATGCGCGCGGGCTCTTCTCATGGCTTTCAATGAAGCGCATCGCCCAGAGCTTCGGCGCGCCGGTGACGGTGACAGCCCATGCGTGGCTGAGGAAGCCATCGAAGGCATCCATGTCGTCACGAAGCCGTCCCTCGATATGATCGACCGTGTGGATCAGCCGCGAATACATCTCGATCTGCCGACGGCCGATCACCTTGACCGACCCCGGCTCGCAGACGCGGCTCTTGTCGTTGCGATCAACGTCCGAGCACATGGTCAGTTCGGATTCGTCTTTCTTTGAATTCAGGAGCTTGAGGATCTGCTCGCTGTCGGCGATCGGGTCGTCGCCGCGCTTGATCGTGCCTGATATCGGGCAGGTCTCGATGCGGCGGCCGGAGACGCGCACGAACATTTCCGGCGAGGCGCCAACGAGGTACTCCTGATTTCCGAGATTGATGAAGAAGGAATAGGGCGACGGATTGATTGCCTTCAGCCGCTTGGAAATGTCGGAAGGCTTACTGTCGCAGCGCTCCATGAACTTCTGTCCCGGCACGACCTCGAAGAGGTCGCCCTTGCGGAAGCTTTCCTTCGCCTTGACGACGAGCTCGGCATATTCGCCCGGACGGTGATCGCTTTTCGGCGGGATCGCGTCGGTCTGCTTGAATGGCTCCGACGCGATGTCGCCCTTCTTGCCCTCGGTCGTCACGCCGCCTTTCTCGAAATCGTAGCGATCGATCCAGGCCTTGGCGGAATAATTGTCCACCACCAGAATTTCGTCCGGCAGGTAAAGTACCATGTCGCGCTGGTCGGATGGACGCGTGAGCTTCAGGTTGATCGCGTCGAACTGGAAGGCGAGATCGTAGCCGAAGGCACCGTAAAGGCCGAGGCTGGCATCTGCCTGCGAATAGAAGAGATCGGTCACCGCGCGCAGAACGGTGAAGACCGTCGGCATCTTCGAGCGTTCCTCCTCGGTGAACACCCGGTCGGGCAGCTTCACTTTGAGATCGAGACGACGGGCGGTGGAGGCGCCAAGCTCAAGCTCGCGCACCGTCTTCAGCCGCTCCGTCACGAAGCCTAGCAGCACTTCGCCGCGCTCGTTGTAGGCCTCGATCCAGACATCGCGGCCGAACGAGGAAATGCCGAGCGGCGGATCGACGACGGCGGTATCCCACCGCGTGTAACGTCCCGGATACTCATAATTGGAGGAAAAGACCGCGCCGCGGCGTTCGTCGAGCTTGTCGACATAGGATAGCACGGCATCGGCATAGGGGATCGCCCGGCGCTGCCGCGTGACGGTGACGCCGCCCCGCGTCTCGTAGATTTCCGCTCCATCATCCCGAAGGATCGTTACCATTGTTCCACTCCGTTATCGGGGCCCGGACGACAGGCGGCCTGAAAACAAAAAAGCCGCCTGGCGTTTTCCGGGCGGCTCACTCGTCGTCTTTGGACACGATTGGTCGAGGCCGCCTCAGCGAGCCCACCACCATGCTGCAATGTTCAAGGACTTCTTCATGGGCGGAATTGTTAGCCTGAGATCCGGCCAAGCGCAAGGGGCCTAATTTCAAGAAAACACTGGGTGATTGCAACGAAATCCACCCTCCATGCGTTGCCCCCTTTCCGATGGCAACCACGGACGGTTGAAGGCGTGAAAAACCTGAACGCAATAGCAGCGGCAACCGCAGCGCTGTTTGCCCTGACCGGCGCAAGTCTCCCCGCAAAGGGTCCCGTTCCACAAGTCAAGCCACAGGTCGAAGGCGAGGCCGCGGCGCCTGGCGAGAGTGCGCCCGTTCCTGAACCAAGGCCACCCACCGCAAACGAGCCCAGCCCTGCGCCCGCGAAGCCATCTGCAGCTCAAGATGAAAAACAAGGGGAGGCAGCGAAGCCGGAGGGCAAAAAGCCGGAGAAGTTCGGTCCGCCGGCTCCCGGAACGCTTGAGGCCCAGAACCTCACCATCGAACCGGAAAGCGATGCCGATCATTCGCAATGCATGAAGGAACTGCAAGCGATCGGCGCCGTCTTCAAGGACATTCCCCGCATCGATGACGGCCACGGTTGCGGTATCGACAAGCCGATCACTCTTTCCGAGGCGCTTCCCGGCATCAAGGTGAAGCCCGAGGCGACGCTGCGTTGCCAGGCGGCTCTAGCGCTTGCGCGCTGGATGAAGGAAAGCGTCATTCCGGCGGCCGCCGTCGCCGCAAAGGAACAGGGCGAAATCACCACGATCAACCAGGCCTCTTCATATATCTGCCGCCTCCGCAACGGTGCGTTCGCCGGAAAGATCTCCGAACACGCGCGTGGCAACGCCATCGATATCGCAAGCTTCAGTTTCAAAAAGGGCGAGGACATCGCTGTGAAACCGCGCCGTGAAGACTCGACCCTCGCGGGCGCCTTCCAGCGCACGGTCAGCGCCTCCGGCTGTCTCTATTTTTCGACCGTGCTCGACCCGGAAAGCGACGCCGCGCATGAAACGCACTTCCACATGGACGTGCTGCAGCGAAAGGGAGGGTTTCGCTATTGCCACTAATACGCAAGCGATGGCAGCAGCTTGAAGCCGCAAGGTGAATCAGCGGATGAAGCCGCTGGTCTTTGTCTGGGCCGCCGACGAGCCTAGAACAGCCCCTCGACATACCCCTTATCGTTCAGGAATATCCGCTCGGCGGATGGCGATCTGGGTAGACCCGGCATCGTCATGATCTCACCGGTAATGACGACGACGAAACCGGCGCCCGCCGATAGCCGCACTTCCCGCACCGGCACGATGTGACCTTCCGGCGCGCCGCGAAGATTGGGGTCGGTCGAAAAGGAATATTGCGTCTTCGCCATGCAGACCGGCAGACTGCCGTAACCCTGCTCTTCCCAGGCGATGAGCTGGTCACGGATTGCCTTGTCCGCCGTCACCTCGCCGGCGTGATAGATCTTCGAGGCGATGATCTCGATCTTTTCGAACAGAGAGGCACTGTCGGCATAAAGCGGTTCGAACTTCGCCTGGCCGGATTCCGCCAGTTCCACCACCTTCTCGGCAAGCTCCTCGATACCGGCCGAGCCTTCCGCCCAATGGCGGCAGAGGATCGCTTCAGCGCCGTGGCGCGAGACATATTCCTTGACGGCGGCGATTTCCTTCTCCGTGTCCGAAACGAAATGGTTGATCGCGACCACCACGGGAACACCGAATTTCCGCACATTCGCGAGATGCCGCCCGAGGTTCGAACAGCCCTTCACCAGTGCGGCGACGTTTTCCGTCGCGAGGTCCTCCTTCTTGACGCCGCCGTTCATCTTCAGCGCGCGCACAGTGGCAACGATCACCGCGGCGTCGGGCTTCAATCCCGCCTTGCGGCACTTGATGTCGAAGAATTTCTCCGCACCGAGATCGGCTCCGAAACCCGCCTCGGTCACGACATAATCCCCCAGCTTCAACGCCGTTTTCGTCGCAATCACTGAGTTGCAGCCATGGGCGATGTTCGCGAACGGTCCGCCGTGAACGAAGGCCGGATTGTTCTCCAGCGTCTGGACGAGGTTCGGCTGCATTGCGTCTTTCAAAAGCACCGCCATGGCGCCATCCGCCTTCAGATCGCGCGCATAGACCGGCGTCTTGTCGCGCCGGTAGGCGACGATGATGTTACCAAGACGCCTTTCGAGATCCTCGAGATCGGTAGCGAGGCAGAGGATGGCCATCACCTCGGATGCGACGGTGATGTCAAAACCGTTCTGCCGCGGGAAACCGTTGGCAACGCCGCCGAGCGAAGAGACGATTTCGCGCAGCGCCCGGTCGTTCATGTCCATCACCCGCCGCCAGGTGACGCGGCGAAGGTCGATGTCCTGCTCGTTGCCCCAGTAGACATGATTGTCGATCAACGCGGCGAGCAGGTTGTGCGCCGACGTGATCGCATGAAAGTCACCGGTGAAATGGAGGTTGATATCTTCCATCGGGATGACCTGCGCATAGCCGCCGCCAGCCGCGCCACCCTTCACGCCGAAGCACGGCCCGAGCGACGCTTCGCGGATGCAGACGATGGCTTTCTTGCCGATGCGATTGAGACCGTCGCCGAGGCCGACCGTGGTCGTCGTCTTCCCCTCGCCTGCCGGCGTCGGGTTGATGGCAGTCACAAGGATCAGCTTGCCATCATCCTTCTGCGCCTGCGCCGCGATGAATTGCGCGCTGACCTTGGCCTTGTCGTGACCATAAGGGGCGAGATGCTCCGCCGGAATGCCGAGCGCCGCGCCGATCTCGAAAATCGGTTTCTTCTTCGCCGCACGAGCGATTTCGATGTCGGATTTCATGGCCACGCCGGTATCCCCCAGGGCTTTTATCTCTGCCGGAGCATGACCTTATCCGCAGAGCGGAAACAAGAGGCCAACGCTGGGCCAAAAGCGGCTAGCAGCGTTGAAGCACAGGAAAATTCCGGAAAGACAGTGCTCGTAGCGCTTGCCGCAGCAGGGAGGCACGCGCGATTAGCAAGAATACGTCGAAGAGCGGAATGAAAAGCCAGAGGAGACACTCCCCTCCCAGGGGAGTGTCTTCGCCTCAGCTTCAGCCGTCGCCCATGGCGATCAGGCTGGCGTTGCCGCCTGCTGCCGCCGTGTTCACGGAGATCACCTGCTCCTGCGCAAAGCGCTGCAGGTAGGCAGGACCGCCTGCCTTGAAGCCGGTGCCGGAAAGACCGGAGCCGCCGAACGGTTGGGTCCCGACAACCGCGCCGATCATGTTGCGGTTGACATAGACGTTGCCGGTATCGAGCGCGTCGGTGACGGTTCGGATCGTTGCCTCGATGCGGCTGTGGACGCCGAGCGTCAGGCCGTAGCCGGATGCCTGGATGTCCTCCAGCACCTTCGGCAAATCCTTCGCCTTCCACCTGACGATATGCAGAACGGGACCGAAAACCTCCTTTGTCAGCGCCGAAGACTTGTCGAGCTCGACGATATGCGGCGCAAAGAACGTGCCGCCCGCAGGCGCCTTGCCTGCGTAACGCACTTTCTGCGTCTTTTTCATATCCTCGATATGCGCTTCGAGCATCGCCTTCTGCTTGTCATCGATGATCGGGCCAACATCGGTCGTCTCGAGGCTCGGATCACCGAGCGCCAGCTCGCGGGCCGCACCCTCGATCATCTGCGTCATGTTCTCGGCGACGTCCTCCTGCAGGAAAAGCAGGCGCAGCGCCGAGCAGCGCTGGCCGGCCGAGCGGAAGGCGGAGAGGATGACGTCGTCGGCCACCTGCTCCGAAAGCGCGGTCGCATCGACGATCATAGCGTTGAGCCCGCCTGTTTCCGCGATCAGCGGTACGATCGGCCCGTCCTTGGCAGCAAGCGCCCGGTTGATTGCCCAGGCCGTCTTGGTCGAGCCGGTGAAGGCTACGCCGCCGAGCGCCGGATGCGCGGTGATCGCGGAGCCGACCTCCGGGCCGCCCGGAACGAACAGAAGCGCATCCTGCGGGATGCCCGCCTGGTGAAAGAGCTTGACCGCCTCATAGGCGATCAGCGGCGTCTGCGGCGCAGGCTTGGCGATGACAGTATTGCCGGCAACGAGCGCCGCCGAGACCTGGCCGAGGAAGATGGCAAGCGGGAAGTTCCACGGCGAGATGCAGGCGAAGACGCCACGGCCCCGCCAAAGATAGCGATTGTCCTCGCCGGTCGGTCCCGGCATTTTCGCGACCGCGCCGAACTGGCGGCGGGCCTCGGCCGCATAATAGCGGCAGAAGTCGACCGCCTCACGGACTTCGGCGACGCCGTCATCGAGCGTCTTGCCGGCTTCGGCGGCAAGCAGCGTCAGCAGCCGATCGCGGTTTTGTTCCAAAAGGTCCGCCATCCGCTCCAGTGCCGCGGCGCGAGCTTCGACCGGCGTGCGCGACCAGCTCTTGAACGCCTTGGCGGCAACGGCAAAGGCCTTGTCCACATCGGCCGCCGTCGCATTCCGCACCGAGCCGACCTTTTGCGAATGATCGGACGGCGAGATCACCGGCGTCTCCGTCCCTGCCGGGGACACGCCGGGGATGAGCGGCGCTGCCGAGATCGCAGCGGCTTCCTTGCCAAGATTGCTCATCAGCTTCTCCAAAGTCTCGCGATGGCCGAACTCAGGGCCTGAGCTGTTCTTCCGCTTGCCATATATGCCGAGCGGCATCGGGATCTTGCTGTTGCGCGTGCTGGCGCCGGTCTCAAGCTGCAGCTTCGCGGCCGGACGCTCGAGCAGCGCCTGGATCGGCGTATTCTTGTCGCCGGCCATGGCCACAAAGGAAGAGTTTGCGCCGTTTTCCAGAAGACGGCGGACGAGATAGGCAAGCAGATCGCGATAGCCGCCGACCGGCGCATAAATGCGGCAGGCGATGCGGTCGTTGCTGTCCAGAAGATGATTGTAAAGCGTCTCGCCCATGCCGTGCAGGCGCTGGAATTCGAATCCGGTGCGGTCCTCGCCGGCGAGCTCCAGGATGGTCGAAACGGTGAGCGCGTTATGCGTTGCGAATTGCGGGAAGATGCGGGCGCGCTTGTCGAGCATCTGCTTGGCGCAGGCGAGATAGGAAAGGTCCGTCGCCTGCTTGCGCGTCCATACAGGATAGTCTTCGAGGCCGCGTTCCTGCGCGCGCTTGATTTCCGTATCCCAATAGGCGCCCTTGACGAGACGAACCATCATGCGGCGGCCAAGCTTGGCGCAGAGCGCATCGATATAGTCGATCACCGCCGTGGCGCGCTTCTGATAAGCCTGGATCGCGAGGCCGAAACCATCCCAGCCGTCGAGCGAGGGATCGCTGAATACGGCAGCGATCACGTCGAGCGAAAGCTCCAGGCGGTCGGCCTCCTCTGCGTCGACGGTGAAATTCAACTGATGCGCCTTGGCCATCTGCGCGAGCTTCAGAAGATCCGGCACCAGCTCCTTCATCACGCGATCGCGGTGCGTCGCAAGATAGCGCGGGTGCAGCGCCGAGAGCTTGACGGAGATGCCCATGCGGTCCGGCAGTTCCTTGGACTTGGCGTTCTTCGCCATCCAGGTACCGATCGCCTCGATGGCCTTCGCATAGGATTGCCAATATCGCTTGGCATCTTCCGCCGTGCGCGCGCCCTCGCCCAGCATGTCGAAGGAATGGCGATAGCCCTTCTCCTCGCTCTTTGCAGCGCGGTTTAGCGCGTCTTTGATCGTCTCGCCCAGTACGAAATGATGACCGAGGAAACGCATCGCCTGCTTCGTCGCATTGCGAACCGTGGGCAGGCCGAGGCGCTTGACGAGACCGCGCACGACCCCTTCCGGTGTATCGCCGGGGCGCAGGATACGGGCGGAAACGCCCAGCGCCCAGGCGGAGGCCGAAACGAACCAGCTGTCGGCCTTGCCCTCGTGTTCGCTCCAGCCGCCTTCCTTCAGCTTGTCCTCGATCAGCTTGTCTTGCGTCAGTGCATCGGGAACCCGCAGCAGCGCTTCGGCGAGAACCATGAGTGCCAGACCCTCGCGCGTCGAAAGGCCGTATTCGCGGAGGAAATCCTCGACGCCGCCCATCGAGCCGGCATTGTTGCGGATCGCCTTGATCATGTCGCTGGCGCGCTTGTCGATCGCCTTGTCTTCGGCGGCGCTGAACTGCAGCCTTTCGCTGAAGGCGTGCAGAAAGCGGTCATCGTCACCGGCAAATGGAGCGTTGAACAGGGAATTCTCCGTGGCAATCTGCAAATTCATGAGGGGTTCTCCGTGATATCCGCAACATAGCTGTTCATTCGCAGGGTTTTTCACTAAATAGATGGGTCAGCAAATTTTATTCAGCTACCGACCAGTCGAAAGGCGGTGAAAAATGAAAGAACTCGATCGCCTCGACCGCAAGATTCTTCGCGCTCTGCAGAAGGAAGGCCGCCTTTCGAACACCGAACTTGCCGATCGCGTAAGCCTCTCGCCTACCGCGACGGCCGAACGCGTCAAGCGTCTCACCCGTGACGGCTATATTACCGGCTACATGGCCGTCCTGTCGCCGGAAAAACTCGGCCGCACCCTTCTGGTCTTCGTTCAGGTGAAATTGGACCGCACGACGCCCGATGTCTTCGACGCCTTCGCAGCCGCCGTGAAACGCTCGGACGATGTCATGGAGTGCCATATGGTCGCCGGCGGCTTCGATTATCTCGTCAAGGCACGCGTCGCGGGCATGGAGGCCTACCGCCAGTTTCTTTCGGAAGTGATTCTGCCGCTCCCCGGCGTCCGGGAAACGCATACTTATGCGGTCATGGAAGAAGTAAAATCCGCAGGGCTGCTACCTGTATAATCTTAAAAACAACCTATACGTGTAATACTGTGATTAATTCTTAACACTTCGAATTAATCAGAGCTTATTAGATCAATTCAGGCTAGTATGTATAGCAATTAACGTATTTGATAGCGGTAACATGAAGGCAAGGCAGGGCGCATTATGTCTTACATGACTACCTCTGAAAGGCAGTCGGTTTTATCAGCGGAATTGGCCGCTGTGCGAACGCGTGCGCTTTTTAACCAAGCCTTGCACAGGATTGCCGGCGCATTCGGTTTTTCGCACTGCACACTGATGAATTCTCCCTCGGCCGAGGACCTTTTTTTAAAACCGCTGATTATAGAAACATCTTTACCGGGCGCGTACCTTAGAGACTTCGATCATGGTCACATGCTGCGCGCCTGCTCTTTTGCGGCGAAGGTGCGGGAATCCGCCGTCCCGCAGGTTTGGCATCTCTCTGATCCCGTAGTCACTCAGTCGTTTCCGCCCGAACTGCGCGCCCTGATGCTCCGGCACAAAATGACTGCGGGCATCATGTTCCCGTTGAATGCGGCAGATGGCAAGCGGCTGGTCTTCTGGCTGTCCGGCGAGCGGACATCGTTCAGCCAGAGCGAGATCAATGAACTGGCGATGATCGCACTCCACGCGCTCGATGCCTACAACGTCGTCAAGCGCAACGAAGATTACGCTCACGTCGCCCTTTCGACACGCGAACTCGAAGTTGTTCGCTGGACCGCCCAGGGGAAGACGTCGGTTGAAATCGGCCAGATCCTCGCGCTCTCTGACCATACCGTAAACGCCTACATGACGAATGCCATCAAGAAGCTTGATTGCGTGAACCGCACCCAACTGGTCGCAAAGGCCATCCGGTCGAAGCTCATCGACTGAGAAGGCGCAAGCAGCGGGAGACGCAGGCGTCACCTGCGAATGCCCAGAAGCACCTCCATCCGCATTGTCAGCGATCGAGAACCGAACGGATTTCCACGAGGTTCGACCGCACCCGCAGGATATAAAAGCCCATTGTCGCCAAATGGCTCGGCATGATCCAGCCGTCCTCTCTGCCATTGGAAATGATCGCCGGCTGAATGCGCAACGCCGCCTGGAACTGCTTCATCGTGGCGGCCCAGATCGCGCCGAGATTGCGTTCCGCCACGACTTGCGAAAAATCCGCCTGCGCCGCCGAAAGGATAGCGTAATAGGCATAGAGCTGCCCGTAGGCGAACCAGAAGCGATCATCGGCACGCGTATCGAACCAGCCGCGATTATGGTTCTCCGAGCGCTCCGCGAGGAGGTCGGACGTCCCGCCGATATCGTTGGCAATGCGGTCGATGAATTGGATGAGGTTGTCCGCGCGGCCGTCGAAAACTGCATTGCAGCTGGCAAGATCGGTATTGAATTTCCGCAGGCTCTGGACGGCCGAGCGGTAATAGCTCGGAGTCGGCGTCTTCGGTCCGAACGGATTGAAACCAAAATACCAGCTGTATTCGTCGAACTGCAGGTTGCCGCGGGCGCTCTGCAGATCGTTGTTGATACCGGAGGTGCCCCGCACGCGGCCCAGCGCATCGACGAGTTCGGCCGACGTCCGGCGCACGGCCTGATTCACGCCACGCTGGAAAGACGCCTTGTTGTCGAGAAACGGCGTGTGATCCCAGTCGACGCCGAAAAAGCCAAGCCGGTAGAGCAGCATGGAAGAAATCCATGCATTCTGATTGACGTTAAAGTCGGTAAGATCGGCCGTGACATCGACGATAGCGGAGCGCTGGCAGGTTTTAGCTCCGGTCGCAGGCGCGCCGTCGGCAACCGGCAGTTCCTGTCCGGCCGGAACCTTCCGCTCGGAAAGACGGTATTGATTGACGAAGGACGGATCGAAATTCGTCCAAACCTGGGTCTGCCAGATGAAATAGCCGTAAAGGGCGACCAGCAGCGCCACGAGCGCGATGATGGGGATCCGGATCATCCATGTCCGACGCTGGTACCAGCCGTGCGCCGCAAGAAAAGGCCAGAACGCCCAAGCGGCAAGAAGGCTGAACCAGCGGGCGATCGTGCGGCCGATAAGCCTGAAGAAACCGGCGATCCGATCGAGCATGCCCCTCTCCCAAAAATCTGGCGAACGTCAGAAAGTCCTGCATTCACATATGTGTTTGCCCGTTCGAGCACAACATGAAGGAGAAATTTTTAGGGCCACCACGTCGCCGGCGAGATCGGATCATGTTCGACCCGCCACGTCCAATGGCCTCGCTGCTGCATAAGTTCATGGAACAAGATTTCCTCTGCAGTCACCAGGGACGCAGGAAACGCAATCTTGGCCAAGAGGACTTCCGGGTCAGATCGATAATCGGCGCCTGGGCCGAATCGTCACTTTCGGCAAAGGCCGCAAACTTCTTGCTGAATGCCGCATCCGCCGCCGACTTGCGCAGTCCGATATCCTCGGGAACGAGCATGCCTTTTTCGAACAGAGCAATCGGCCCGGCGATATGCGGAAACAGCTCTTGCGTTATTTTAGCTTTCGATCCGGGAACATTCGTGTCGACTTGCGCGCGGTAGACGATCAGCCGCTCTTCAGTATCGATCGACAGCTTGCGGACCAATGCATTGCAAAGGCCGATCTGGCTGTTCAATGTGTCAGCAAAGGCCTGGAACATCGTAATGAAACGCTGGCGGCGCTGGCTCTCGTCGCGCATTTTCCGCTCTTCTTCAGAGATCCTGTCAGCCTCTGCTTTGAGCGAGTGCCGCTCCTCCTCCATCCGCTCCCATTCGGCCCTGCCGCCGTAAACGCCGATGCGTCCCTGCGTCGTCAGCGCCTTCGCGTTCAGGTCCTTCATGCGCAACCGCGCGACATCGATCTCGTCGACAAGACGCCGGCGCTGCTCGACGATACTGGTAAGGGCGTCCTCCGTTGCCTTCTGGCAGGTAACGGCAAATTCACGGTGGCTGCGGGCCAATCCGGACGCGGCATTGGATTTAGACAGCAGATCGAGAAGCCGTTCGATGACAGGCGCTTCGCGCACACGCTGACTGTGCAGGCGCCACATGCGTTGCCGGGAAAACCGGCCCATCAGCCTCTCGCGCGAGGTCAGGCCGCGAAAGCTGTCGAGGTCCGCGAAGACATCGGCGGCCATCCGGTCGAGGCCAGCCACGATTTCGCCGAGCCCTGCGTCGAACTTCGCCTGAGTTGCGGCAAAAGCCTGAAACCGGCTCTGCTGCTCGGGAAACGCCTCTTCGCCCGATGGCGCTCCGTTGCGCGCGAAGTCTTCGACGAAGGCTGCGCATGCGGCCGCGTCAGCGTGCAGCGCCGAGGCAAGCGCATCGGCTGCTTCAAGTTGATTGTCGAACGAGGATGCTTTGCGCACCAATCTCTCCAGAGAATCTCCGCTGTCAGTCTAGCGGCTCGCCCGCCGAACTCAAACGGCCTCGGCAAGCCATTCGCCGTTCATTTCGTCATCCCAATGCCGGCGGCAGAGCGATACGTATTTCTCATTGCCGCCGACGTCGATCTGCGCGCCTTCCCGAACAACTTTTCCCTCGGCGTCGAGCCGCACGACCATCGTCGCTTTACGGCCGCAATGGCAGATGGTGCGCACCTCGCGCATCTCGTCCGAGATCGCAAGCAGTTCTTCGGAAGCCGGAAACAGCTTGCCTTGGAAGTCTGTTCGAAGCCCGTAGACCATCACCGGGATATTCAGCCGATCGACCACGCGGGCGAGTTGCCAGACATGCTCGCGCGTCATGAAATTCGCTTCGTCGACGAAGATGCAGGCGATCGGCTCGCCTTCGCTGCTCAGTCGCTTGATGAGGGCGAAGAGATCGGTATGTCCTTCGAAAGGAATGGCGCTCGCTTCCAGGCCGATACGCGAGCCGATGATGCCCTTACCGGTACGCTCGTCGAAGGCGGCGATCAGCAGAACGGTACGCATGCCGCGTTCCTGATAATTATAGGAGGCCTGCAGCAGCATCGTCGACTTGCCGGCGTTCATGGTCGAGTAGTTGAAATAGAGTTTTGCCATCGTTTTCTCCGAGCCTTGCTTCTTGAGTGCTCGAATCGCCAAAGGAAAGACGGCAGAACCGATAATCACAGAAAATCCGGAGACGGAAATTTCAGGAGAGCGTAGAGGACAGGCATTCTCACGAAAAATTGCGGCACGTCGCATTCGGGGTGCCCAATCCGCCGCAAACGCGCTGAGATCGCTTGTAAATGTCGGCTATTGGTGCTTGGCTTGGGAACGTAGGACTGGGAGTCTAAAATGAAAACAACAAACGCATTCAAACTCATTACCGCTACCGCCGTCGCTGCCCTCTCCGTCGCGACAGCCGCATTCGCCGCCGATCCTGAAAGCTGCTCCACCGTCCGTTTTTCGGACGTCGGCTGGACGGACATCACGGCAACCACTGCAACCGCCTCCGTCGTCCTGAAGGGCCTCGGCTATGAGCCAAAGGTCACCGTTCTGTCGGTACCGGTTACCTACCAGTCGTTGAAGAACAAGGACATCGACATCTTCCTCGGCAACTGGATGCCGACCCAGGAAAAGGACGTCCGTCCCTTCCTCGACGACAAATCGGTCGAATCCTACGGCCCGAACTTGGTCGGCGCGAAGTACACGCTCGCGACCAACGCCAAGGGCGCTGAACTCGGCATCAAGGACTTCAAGGATATCGCCGCCCACAAGGATGACCTGGACGGCAAGATCTACGGCATCGAGCCCGGCAACGACGGAAACCGCCTCATCCTCGACATGATCGACAAGAACATGTTCGACATGAAGAGCGTCGAACTGGTCGAATCCTCCGAACAGGGCATGCTGGCCCAGGTCGCCCGGGCGGATAAGGAAGGCAAGCCAGTGGTTTTCCTCGGCTGGGAGCCCCATCCGATGAACAGCAACTTCAAGCTCACCTACCTCGCTGGCGGTGACGACGTCTTCGGCCCCGACTTCGGCGGCGCCAAGGTCTTCACCAATGTCCGGGCCGGTTATTTCGGCGACTGCCCGAACGCCGGCGCGCTGATCAAGAACCTGGTTTTCACGCTCGACATGGAAAACCAGATCATGGGCAAGATCATGAATGACAGCGAAGAGCCGGAGAAAGCGGCGACGGAATGGCTGAAGGCCAATCCATCGGCGCTGGAGCCCTGGCTCTCTGGTGTCAAGACGCGCGATGGCAGCGGTGATGGCCTTGCGGCCGTCAAGAAAAGCCTCGGTCTCTGACGATGACGCAAACGGGGCAGCGGATTCTGCCCCGTTTCCATCCTCATTGCGATCTGTTGCTCTTTTTGGATAGGCGAGCCCTTGAACTGGATTACCGACGCTAAAATTCCGATTGGTCCTTGGGCCAAGTCCTTTGTGGATTGGCTGACAACCAACGCTGATTGGTTCTTCAACCAGCTCGCCTCCCTGTTATCGCACGTCATCGACGCGCTACTCTTCGTGTTGCAGGCGCCGAACCCCTTGATCGTCATCGTCGCGATCGGTGCGATTGCATGGTGGCTGCGGCGGTCGGTCACCGTTGCCGTCTTTACCTGTCTCGGCCTGCTGCTCATCATGAACCAGGGCTACTGGAAGGAAACCACGGAGACGCTTGCGCTCGTTCTCGCCTCAACCTTCGTGAGCATGATCGTCGGCATTCCGCTTGGCATCGCGGCTGCGCGCCGCGCCTGGGTCTATTCGGTGCTGCGCCCGGTTCTCGATCTGATGCAGACCATTCCAACTTTCGTCTATCTGATCCCGGCGCTGATCCTCTTCGGCCTCGGCATGGTTCCGGGTTTGATCGCAACCGTCATCTTCGCGATCCCCGCGCCTATCCGCCTCACGCGTCTCGGCATCATCTCCACGCCGCCTTCGCTTGTCGAAGCAGCTGAATCCTTTGGCGCGACGCCGATGCAGGTGCTTAGAAAGGTCGAACTTCCCTTCGCCACGCCGCAGATCATGGCGGGCCTCACTCAGACGATCATGTTGTCGCTATCGATGGTGGTCATCGCTGCGCTCGTCGGTGCCGACGGGTTGGGCGTACCGGTGGTGCGCGCGCTCAATACCGTCAACGTCGCCAAGGGCTTCGAAGCCGGTCTCTGCATCGTCATCCTGGCAATCATTCTCGACCGCATGTTCCGCACCGCGGGTGAAGGAGATGGCGCATGACCTCGGTCCGCTTCGACAATGTCAGCATCATCTTCGGTGACAAGCCGGAAACCGCACTCCCGCTCGTCGATCAGGGAAAAACCCGCGACGAGATCGGCGCCTCGACCGGCCTGGTGCTGGGCGTCGCCGATGCCTCGCTCACCGTCGAGGAAGGCGAAATCCTTGTGCTCATGGGGCTTTCCGGCTCGGGCAAATCGACACTGCTGCGCGCGGTCAACGGCCTCGCACCGGTGGTGCGGGGCGGGGTTTCGGTGCAAACCGCGAATGGCCCGGTCAGCCCTTATAAATGCAGCCCGAAAGCGCTGCGCGATCTGCGCATGCACACCGTCTCCATGGTGTTCCAGCAGTTTGCCTTGCTGCCTTGGCGGACCGTTTCGGACAATGTCGGCTTCGGCCTCGAACTTGCCGGAGTCCCGGAGGCCGAACGCAAGAAGCGCGTCGGCGAACAACTGGAACTCGTCAACCTGACGAAATGGGCGAACCGCAAGGTCAACGAGCTTTCAGGCGGCATGCAGCAGCGCGTCGGCCTCGCACGTGCCTTTGCCACGGGCGCGCCGATCCTGCTGATGGATGAACCGTTCTCTGCGCTCGATCCGCTCATCCGCACCCGCCTGCAGGACGAGCTGCTTGAGTTCCAGCGGCGCCTGAAAAAGACGATCCTCTTCGTCAGCCATGACCTGGACGAGGCCTTCCGCATCGGCAACCGCATCGCCATCATGGAGGGCGGCCGCATCATCCAGTGCGGTACGCCGCAGGACATCGTGAAAAATCCGGCGGACCAGTACGTCGCGGACTTCGTGCAGCACATGAACCCGATCACGATGCTGACCGCGAAGGACGTCATGCAGCCTGGCCTCAGCCATGCCGCGGGATCGACCGTCAGCGCCACGGCACGCGCCGAAACGCCGCTCGTCGATATTCTCGACGCCCTCGCCCGCCAGCCCGGCAGCATTGGTGTCGTCGACAACGGCGCGGTCATCGGCACGATTTCGGCACAGGATATCGTCAGCGGCCTGACCCGCCACCGGCGCAAAGAACAGGCTTGATCCTCCCATCCGCTTCCGTCAGAAAAGTGGACATGAAAGATAGAGCTTCGGTTTTGCGGGAGACGGACGACGAAGCCCGCACGCTTGCCCGCGTCCTGCTGCGCGGCGCGCGCTACGGCAGCCTCGCGGTCCTCGATCCCGGGACCGGCTTTCCCGTCGCAAGCCGTGTGCTGCTGGGCACCGATATCGACGGCGTTCCCGTCATTCTCGTTTCGGCGTTGTCGGCGCATACGAAAGCGCTCGACGCCGATCCGCGCTCATCTCTCTTGACCGGCGAGCCGGGCAGTGGCGATCCGCTAACGCATCCGAGGCTCACCACCCAATGCATAGCCGAGCCGGTTGAAAGAGAAAGCGCGGTTCATGATCGCATTCGTACGCGCTTCCTCGACCGGCATGCGAAGGCTAAGCTCTACATCGATTTCGCGGACTTCCGCTTCTTCCGCCTTGTGCCGCAATCGGCGAGCCTCAACGGCGGTTTTGGCCGCGCCTATATTCTGGAAGGTGCCGATCTGGTGATTCTTTCAGCGGCCAACGAAGCCGTCGCCGCTCAAGCACAGCGAATAGTGCAAGATTTACTAGAGCGGGATCCCAATCTATCCGAGGCGCTTGCAAGGCTGTTTAAGGGGCCATATGGCGCGGCATGGCGCATATGCGGAGTAGATTGCGGCGGGTTCGACGCAATTTCCGGTGATTTGCTTAGACGTTGTGAATTCAAGGCACCCGTCGACGACCCGGCGGACATTGTGTCACATATATCTAAAACAGCATACTAGATACGTGAAATTTAGGTATATACAATCTTCTGAGCGACTTGCTAGTTTTTGCAGGTCCAGCCCCAGCCCCTTAACGCCCTGTGCCTGCACGGATATGCGATTCGCCTAGGAAGAATGTAATTATGGAAACTATCGATTTGTCAGACCACTCTAACGCCGCGGCCGCCCTTCTGTCAGCGATGGCGAATCCCAAGCGCCTCCTGATCCTCTGCAGCCTCGTCAAAGGTGAAATTCCTGTCGGCGTACTTGCGACGCAAGTTGGTCTTAGCCAGTCTGCCCTTTCGCAGCACCTCTCGAAGCTCCGAGCACAAAAACTGGTAAAGACGCGCCGCGACGCCCAGACCATTTACTACTCGAGCAACTCGGAACCGGTAATGAAGATACTGGCGACGCTCGAGGATATCTATGCGGTACAGGACCGCAGCAGATCCGCAGCCTGATACTTAGCGCAGACATAATGTCCGCCATAAAGCCGTGCCGACAAAGGGATGTATCCGGAATGGCACGGTAAGCAGTATTTCAGCACGATAGGATTTTCTTGGACCGGCAAGTTCCCGCTTGCCGGTCTTGTTTGTTTTCACGTGAGCCCACGACCCGCCGGAAGCCACACTCCTTCCCGGGGTACCTTGTGCACCGACCACCGGGAATACCGCATAAGAGACGACTACCGTGGCTTGACGCCCCAAGAAGCCCTGATACTTTGACCGGACAGTAAAAATATGGGTTCAAACCCCTCGGGAACAGCTCGCCGCAGCCAGGAGAACAGCATGTCCAATCGCCTCAATACACCAAACGATCTTCGCGCCTTCTGGATGCCGTTTACGGCAAACCGGCAATTCAAGAAGGAACCGCGCCTGTTCGTCAGCGCCAAGGACATGTACTACACGACGCATGATGGCCGTCAGGTTCTCGACGGCACTGCTGGCCTCTGGTGTGTCAATGCCGGCCACTGCCGTCCCAAGATCACCGAGGCGATCCGCGAACAGGCCGGTGAACTCGACTATGCCCCGGCCTTCCAGCTCGGCCACCCCAAGGCCTTCGAACTGGCAAATCGCCTTGTCGACATCGCGCCGGAAGGCATGAACCACGTTCTTTATACCAACTCAGGGTCCGAGTCCGTCGAGACCGCGCTCAAGGTGGCCCTCGCCTATCATCGCGTGAAAGGCAATGGCTCACGCTTCCGCCTGATCGGCCGCGAACGCGGCTATCACGGCGTCAACTTCGGCGGCATCTCCGTCGGCGGCATTGTCTCCAACCGCAAGATGTTCGGCACGCTGCTGACCGGCGTCGACCACATGCCGCACACCCACCTGCCGGGCAAGAACCAGTTCACACGCGGCGAACCTGAGCATGGCGGCGATATCGCAACCGAGCTGGAACGCATTGTTACGCTACACGACGCTTCGACAATTGCCGCCGTCATCGTTGAGCCGGTCGCCGGCTCGACCGGCGTTCTTATTCCGCCGAAGGGCTACCTGCAGAAGCTGCGCGAAATCTGCACCAAGCACGGCATTCTGCTGATCTTCGACGAAGTCATCACCGGCTTCGGCCGTCTCGGCGCCCCCTTCGCGGCTCAATATTACGACGTCAAGCCGGACATGATCACGACCGCCAAGGGCCTGACCAACGGCGTGATCCCAATGGGCGCCGTCTTCGTGACCTCGGAAATCCACGACGCGTTCATGAGCGGCCCGGAGCATATGATCGAGTTCTTCCATGGTTACACCTATTCCGGTAACCCGATCGCGTCTGCAGCGGCTCTCGCAACGCTCGACACCTACAAGGAAGAAGGACTGCTCACCCGCGCTGCCAAACTCTCGGACTACTGGGCCGACGCCCTTCACTCGCTGAAGGATTGCCCGAACGTCATCGACATCCGCAACACCGGCCTGATCGGCGCAATCGAGCTCGATCCGATCGCCGGCCAGCCGACCAAGCGTGCCTTCACCGCCTTCCTGAGAGCCTATGAAAACGGACTGCTGATCCGCACGACCGGCGACATCATCGCGCTGTCTCCCCCGCTCATCATCGAGAAGAAGCATATCGACGAGCTCTTCGGAAAACTGCGCGAAATTCTGCAAAACAACATCTAAATTGAAGATTTCGCGGCCCGCAGCGTCCGGATCGGACGATTGCGGGCCGCTTTTTGTTATTTCCTTGCGGAATCTCAGCAAAATTCATAGAGAATTGCGCTGCATCCTTCGAAGCCAAACGTGGCCGGATGGACGCATTGACCGCACCGTAACCGTCGTCCATTGGCGCACCCCTTGGGGTTATTGAACGAACTGGTTTCGCTGTCGCGGCAGTCATCGCGGGCGCAAGCCCCACCCAAGGAGAGAGAAAATGAATCTGAAGACTTTGACTGGCGCGACCTTTGTCGCATCGCTGGCCTTTGCGCCACTTGCCCATGCCGATATCACCATCGGCCTCATCGCGCCGCTGACCGGTCCGGTTGCCGCCTATGGCGACCAGGTGAAGAACGGCGCGCAGACGGCCGTTGACGAGATCAACAAGAAAGGCGGCATTCTCGGCGAAAAGGTTGTCCTGAAGACCGCCGATGACGCGGGTGAGCCGAAGCAGGGCGTTTCCGCCGCAAACCAGCTCGTCGGCGAAGGCATTCGCTTCGTCGTCGGCCCCGTGACATCCGGCGTCGCCATTCCGGCTTCCGACGTTCTGGCCGAAAACGGCATCCTGATGGTGACCCCGACGGCGACCGCACCGGACCTCACCAAGCGCGGCCTGACCAACATTCTGCGGACCTGCGGCCGCGACGACCAACAAGCCGAAGTTGCCGCTCAATACGTCCTGAAGAATTTCAAGGACAAGCGCATCGCCATCATCAATGACAAGGGCGCTTATGGCAAAGGCCTCGCTGATGCCTTCAAGGCGACACTGAACGCCGGCGGCATCAAGGAAGTAATCGACGACGCGGTCACCCCCGGCGACAAGGATTTCAGCGCGCTCACCACCCGTCTGAAGGCCGAGAAGGTCGATGTCGTCTACTTCGGCGGCTACCATCCGGAAGGCGGCCTGCTGGCCCGCCAGCTGGCCGACCTTGCCGTCAAGGCGACGATCATCGGCGGTGACGGGCTGTCGAACACCGAATTCTGGAACATCGGAACGGAAGCTGCCGCAGGCACGGTCTTCACCAACGCCTCCGATGCGACGAAGAGCCCGGATTCGAAGGCCGCTTCCGATGCGCTCGCAGCCAAGAACATCCCGGCGGAAGCCTTTACGCTGAACGCCTATGCCGCCGTGGAAGTCTTGAAGGCCGGCATCGAGAAGGCAGGCAGCGCCGAGGATGCCGAAGCTGTTGCAACCGCCCTCAAGAGCGGCGAGCCCGTCGCAACCGCAATCGGCAAACTCACCTATGGCGAAACCGGCGACCTCACCTCGCAGAGCTTCTCGCTCTACAAGTGGGAAGGCGGCAAGATCGTACCGGCCGAATAAGGGCTGATATCGGTATTTTCGCGAACGGGCGCCTGTCGGCGCCCGTTTTCGTTTGTGGAGCAGCCTGTTTATGTCATTTTGTCCAGCACATCGGCTATAACGGGCGCATAACCCGAAGTGAGGATGCCCATGACCACCAACCTCGAACGCCTCATCGATCAGGGCACGGGCCGGATCCCGGCCGATATCGTCCTGAAGGGCGGACGGTTCTTTGAACTCGTAACCGGCGAACTGGTCGAATCCGACATCGCCATCGGCGGCGATCGTATCGTCGGCACATGCGGGACATATGAGGGCACAACCGAGATCGACATCTCAGGCAAGATCGTCGTTCCGGGCTTCATTGACACCCACCTGCACATCGAGTCCTCGCTCGTGACGCCACATGAATTCGACCGCTGCGTCCTGCCCTACGGCGTCACCACGGCCATCTGCGATCCGCACGAAATCGCCAATGTGCTGGGCGAGGAAGGCATCCGCTTCTTTCTCGATTCATCGCTTGAGACGATCATGGACATCCGCGTCCAGCTCTCCTCCTGCGTTCCCGCCACACACCTCGAAACATCGGGCGCCGATCTGCCGATCGGAAAGCTTCTGCCCTTCCGCGGCCATCCCAAAGTTATCGGCCTTGCCGAGTTCATGAATTTTCCCGGCGTGATCCATAAGGATCCGGTCTGCATGGAAAAACTCGAAGCCTTCCAGGGCGGCCATATTGACGGTCACGCGCCGCTTCTGCGCGGCATGAACCTCAACGGCTATCTCTCAGCAGGGATCCGGACGGAACACGAGTGCACCACGGCAGCGGAAGCCCTCGAAAAAATCCGCAAGGGCATGCACATCCTGGTGCGTGAAGGCTCGGTCTCGAAGGACCTGCATGCGCTGATGCCGATCATCACCGAGCGTCTGTCGCCCTATCTGGCGCTCTGCACCGACGACCGCAATCCGCTCGACATCGCCGAACAGGGCCACCTCGATTACATGATCCGCACCGCAATCGCCAATGGCGTAGAACCGCTGGCGATCTACCGGGCCGCCTCGATCTCCGCCGCCCGCGCCTTCGGGCTGATGGATCGCGGCCTTGTCGCTCCCGGTTGGCGGGCCGATCTCGCCGTCATCGACAGTCTTGAGCGCTGCAAGGCGGAAATCGTCTTTTCCGCAGGCCGCCGCGTTTCGGACGAACTCTTCGCCACCCGCAAGCCGGTCGCGCCGATTGGCCTCGACAGCGTCAAGGCACGGCCCGTTCAGGCCATGCATTTCGGCGTTCCGGTCGCGGAGGGCGAAACACCGGTGATCGGTGTCACGCCCGGCAAAATCATCACCGAATTCCGCCGCCATCGCCTTCCTGTGAAGGGCAACCAGACCGATATCGACCTGGTGAACGATATCATCAAGGTCGCGGTCATCGAGCGCCACGGCAAGAACGGCAACCACGCCAATGGCTTCGTCCAGGGCTTTGGCTTGAAGAAAGGGGCGATAGCCTCGACCGTTGGTCATGACAGCCACAATATCTGCGTCGTCGGCGTCGACGAGGATGATATGGCACTCGCCGCCAACCGCCTCGGAGAAATCAAGGGCGGCTTCGTCGTCGCGGAGGGCGGCAAGGTCACCGCCGAAATCGCGCTCCCCGTCGCCGGGTTGATGAGCCTCGAACCCTACGAGAAAGTCCGCGACACCCTCCACCATCTCCGCCAGGCTGCCTTCGCACTCGGCGCCACGCTCGAAGAACCGTTCCTCCAGCTCGCCTTCCTGCCGCTGCCGGTGATCCCGCATCTGAAGATTTCTGACAGGGGCATGGTGGACGTGGACCGGTTCGTTTTGATCGGGTGACATATGTTGGCAAATGCAAAGCGAGCGCTTAATTAAAGGGTTCGGAGGAACTACTCATGACGAAGCTTGAACAGATTGAGAAATCCGTCAGCGAACTTGGACCCAAGGAGTTCGAAGCCTTTTCTGCATGGTTCGAAGCCCTTCAGGCGGAACGTTGGGACAGGCAGATCGAAGCAGATGCTGTCAGCGGGAAGCTCGATCATCTTGCAGACAAAGCGCTGGCCGACTTTCGTATGGGAAAGACGCGCGAGCTTTGAAACACCACGCCACCGCTGACTTCTGGAAAGCATACGATGGCTTGCCGGAGCGAGTCCGAAAGGTAGCCGACGAGAGTTTTGCTCTACTTAAATCGAATCCGAAGCACCCGTCTTTGCATTTCAAGAACGTGGGACGTTTCTGGTCCGCGCGCATTGGCAGTTCATGGAGAGCTTTGGCTGTCAGAGATGGAGATGACTTCATCTGGTGGTGGATCGGCTCACACGGGGACTACGACAAGCTGCTGAAGTAGACGCAGGGTTGCGTTCGAGCTATTCGAGATAATTGCTTATTCCTCCACAAAACATATCCAGCGCTCCGAGCTTCACAGTTCCCGCCGCGACAATGTCGCCGCCGGTACCCGGCATGTCGACCGGCTCGCCGAGCTTCATACCGGTGGGCAGCCGGAACTCCACCGGTTCTCGCGTCAGGTTGAACACGAAGAGCAGTTTCTCTGCGCCCTTCCCGCGTGTGAATGTCAGAAGATCCTTGTTGGTCCCGACGAATTCCATGTCGCCGTCGATGAGCGCCGGATACCGCTTCCGGAATTCCAGTGTCCGCCGATAGTGCGTGAGCACGGAGTCGGCGTCTGCAATCTGCGTATCGACGGAAAGGGCAGCCTGCTCGTAAGGAACCGGCAGCCAGCTTTTCTCCGCCGAGGTGAACCCCGCATGCGCCTTGCCGGCTTCCCAGGGTATTGGCGTCCGGCACCCGTCGCGGCCCTTGAAGGCGGGCCAGAAGCGGATGCCGTAGGGATCGCGCAGATCCTCGAATGCAAGCTCCGCTTCGGGTAATCCGAGCTCTTCTCCCTGGTAGAGGCAAATCGAGCCGCGCAGCGCCGCAAGCACCGAAATCGCCAGCTTGGCGATCAGCGGCCGCTCTTCCACGGTCCTTGAGAACCGGCTCACATGGCGTTGGACATCATGGTTGGAGAAGGCCCAGCAAACCCAACCGTCGACGACCATACTCTGAAAGCTTTCGACGCAATTGCGGATATGTGCGGCCGTGAAATCCGGACCGAGCAGATCGAAGGTGTAGCACATGTGGAGCTTGTCGCCGCCGGCCGTATAAGCAGCGACAGTCTTCAGCGACCGCGCCCCGTCGCCCACCTCTCCGACCGTCGTTCGCGCCTCATACTGATTGAGCAGGCCACGCAAACGCTTCAGGAATCCAAGATTTTCCGGCTGCGTCTTGTCGTAGAGATGGTTCTGCATGCCGTAGGGATTGCTATCGGGCGCATCGAGGCCACCGTCGCTGACATCCGGCTCATGAGGCGGATTGTCACGAAGCAGCCTGTCGCAGAAGTAGTAGTTGACCGTATCGAGCCGGAAGCCGTCGACGCCGCGATCGAGCCAGAACTTCACCGTCTTCAACACTGCTTCCTGCACCTCCTTGTTATGGAAGTTCAAGTCGGGCTGCGACGTCAGGAAATTGTGCTGGTAGTATTGACGCCGCACCCCGTCCCATTCCCAGCCCGGCCCACCGAAGATCGAAAGCCAGTTGTTAGGCGCCGTGCCGTCGCGCTTCGGATCGGACCAGACGTACCAGTCCGCCTTGGGATTCGTTCGGCTGGAGCGGCTCTCCACAAACCACGGATGCTGGTCGGACGTATGCGAGATCACCTGGTCGATGATGACTTTCAAGCCCAGCGAATGGGCGGCAGCCATCATCTCATCGAAATCGGCAAGCGTCCCGAAGATCGGATCGACATCGCAATAGTCCGAAACGTCATAGCCCATGTCCGCCATCGGCGACTTGAAGAACGGCGCGAGCCAGATCGCGTCGACGCCGAGGCTGGCGATATGCGGGAGGCGACGGGTAATGCCCTTCAGGTCGCCGAGGCCGTCACCGTTCGTGTCTTGAAACGAGCGTGGATAAACCTGATAGATAACCGCCCCTCGCCACCAGTCCGCTGCCTGAATTGCCATTTGCCGGATCTCCCGTATCGTTAGAAGGCCCACAGACTAAAGCCCGGAAAACAAAAAACAACTGCACCAGCGACCTCTTTTGGGAGAGACGCGGACGGCAAAGCAAATGCCGCTCACGGGCTTGTCCACATGTCGATCGACGCTCGGTAATTGGGGGTTGCAACGCCAAGCCTTTGGGATAAGCTGCGTTTGACTTGCACGTAACAGGTCAAAACCGGGAAAAAATCACTAAGAATAGGCGAAAAAGCCTAGAAAGGTGGGGCCATCATGAACCATTTAACGAAAAAATTTCTAGCTTCGGCAATGCTTGGCACATTGCTGGCGTTCTCGGCCCATGCGGCCACGCTCAACATCCATAACGGCGGCGATCCTACGTCGCTCGATCCGCAAAAGCTGTCCGGCGACTGGGAGAATCGCATTGCCGGCGACATCTTTGAAGGCCTGGTCACTGAAGACGCCAAGGATAATCCGATTCCCGGCCAAGCCGAAAGCTGGAAGGTTTCCGACGACGGCAAGGTCTACACCTTCAAGCTTCGTGACGGGATCAAATGGTCGGATGGCCAGCCGGTAACGGCCGGAGACTTCGTCTTCGCCTTCCAGCGCCTCGTCGACCCGAAGAACGCCGCCGACTACGCCTATCTCCAGTTCACCATCAAGAACGCGGAAAAGATCAACAAGGGCGAGATCACCGATCCCAACCAGCTCGGCGTCAAGGCAATCGACGACAAGACGCTGGAAATCACCCTCGAAAACCCCACCCCCTACTTCATCAACGCCCTGATGCACTACACGGCCTATCCGCTGCCGAAGCATGTGGTCGAAGCCAAGGGGCAGGATTGGGTGAAGATCGGCAACATCGTCACCAACGGCCCCTACAAGCCGGTTGAGTGGGTTCCGGGCTCTCACGTCACCACCGTCAAGAACGACCAGTATTACGGCGTGAAGGATCTCAAGATCGACGGCGCGAAATTCTTCGTGCTCGAGGACCAGGAAGCCGCGCTGAAGCGCTATCGCGCCGGCGAGTTCGACATCCTCACCGACTTCCCGACCGACCAGTACGAGTGGATGAAGAAGAACCTGCCGGGCCAGGCGCACGTGGCGCCGTTCTCCGGCCTCTACTACTACGTCATCAATTCCGCCAAGCCGCCCTTCAGCGACAAGCGCGTCCGCCAGGCTCTCTCCATGGCGATCAACCGCGAAGTCATCGGCCCGCAGATCCTCGGAACCGGCGAACTGCCGGCCTATTCCTGGGTCCCGCCGGGCACGGCAAACTATGGCGAGCCGGCGTACGTGTCCTGGAAGGACATGCCCTACAAGGACAAGGTCGAAGAAGCCAAGAAGCTTCTCAAGGAAGCCGGCTTCGGTCCTGACCACCCGCTGACGGCTGAGCTGAAGTACAACACCAACGACAACCACAAGCGCATCGCCGTGGCGATCGCCTCCATGTGGAAGCCGCTGGGCGTCAATGTCGAGCTCGTCAACGCCGAAACCAAGGTGCACTACGACCAGCTGCAGCGCGGCGAAGTGCAGATCGGCCGCGCCGGATGGCTCGCCGACTACAATGACCCGGACAACTTCCTGAACCTGCTCGTCACCGGCGTTCAGATGAACTACGGCCGCTGGTCGAATCCGGAATATGACAAGCTGATCAAGGACGGTAATGCTCAGAGCGACCTGACGAAGCGGGCCGAACTCTTCAAGAAGGCCGAGCAGATCGCACTGGATGATTCCGCCGCCCTTCCGATCTACTACTACGTCTCCAAGAACGTCGTCTCGCCGAAGATAGACGGCTTCGTCGACAACGTGCAGGACATCCACCGCACGCGCTGGCTGTCGATGAAAGAGTAAGGAAAAACGGCCCTTCCCGCCGCTTGCGGGAAGGGCCGGTCCACGCCCATGATCAAATATGCACTCCGTCGTCTGCTGTCGACGATCCCTGTCCTCTGGATCGCCGTCACAGCCTGCTTTTTTACTTTGCGCCTTGCCCCCGGCGGTCCCTTCGATAGCGAAAGACCGTTGCCGCCGGTGATCCTGAAGAACCTTGCGGCCCACTACAATCTGGATAAGCCGCTGATCCAGCAATACCTGATCTATGTCGGCGATCTCTTGAGAGGCGATCTCGGCCCTTCTTTTGCCAGCGAAGATTTCACGGTCGCGCAGCAGATCATGCTCGGCCTGCCCTACACATTCACGATTGGTACCGCCGCTTTTCTGCTCGCCATCCTCGTCGGCATCACTGCAGGCTGTCTTGGAGCCCTTTATCAGAACCGCGCTCCGGACTACTGGCTGGGTGCAATGGTGCTCGTTGGCGTCGTGCTGCCTAACTTCCTCATCGCCCCCATTCTGCAGCTTGTCTTCGGTATTCATCTCGGCTGGTTTCCCGTCGGCGGTTGGGGTGACGGATCGATCAAATTTCTCATTCTGCCGATCATCGTTCTTGCGCTGCCGCATGCGGGGCGCATCTCGCGTATCACCCGTGGCTCGATGATCGAGGTCATGAACCAGAACTTCATCCGCACCGCCAAGTCGAAAGGCATCGGCCCGCGTCTCACCATCATGCGGCATGCGCTGAAACCTGCCATGATGCCGGTCGTTTCCTATCTCGGGCCGGCGGCCAGCTACCTTCTCACCGGCTCGCTGGTTGTCGAAAGCATCTTCGGATTGCCCGGCATCGGCCGCTATTTCGTCAATGCAGCCCTGAACCGCGACTACGGCATGGTTCTTGGAACGGTCATCTTCTACATGGTGCTGATCGTGTTCCTCAACCTTCTCGTCGACATCGCCTATGCGTGGCTCGATCCGAAAGTGAGAAACAGATGATCCTCAACCCCGCAAAACGGGAACTGCTCGCCGCCGAGCTGCTGGAAGCCGAGGGCCTTGCGCCAGAGGGCCGTTCGCTGACCAGGGATGCGCTCAGGCGCCTGTCGCGCAACAAGGCCGCGGTGATCTCCATCGCCGTGCTGGTGCTGCTCGTCCTCGTCGCCTTCCTCGGCCCCTATGTCATTCCCTTCAACTATGAAGATCCGGACTGGGCCGCCTTTCGCATTCCACCGTCGATCGAAACCGGACACTATTTCGGCACCGATCCGAACGGCCGCGACCTGCTGGCCCGCACGCTTTACGGTACCCGCGTTTCGTTAGCGGTCGCCGTGACGGCGACCCTGGTCTCCGTCGTCATCGGCGTGCTCTACGGCGCCATCTCCGGCTATATCGGCGGCAAGCTGGATGCGGTCATGATGCGCTTCGTCGACATCATGTATGCGCTTCCCTATATCCTCTTCGTCATCCTGCTGATGGTGATCTTCGGCCGCAACGTCTATCTGCTGTTTGCAGCGATCGGCGCACTGGAATGGCTGACGATGGCCCGCATCGTGCGCGGCCAGACACTGTCGATCAAGCAGCGGGAATTCATTGAGGCCGCCCGCGCCTCCGGGCAGCGGCCGTTCAAGATTATCCTGAAGCACATCATTCCAAACCTCGTCGGCCCGGTTGTCATTTTCGCGGCACTGACGGTTCCCGAAATCATCGCCACGGAGAGCTTCCTCTCCTATCTCGGCTTCGGCGTCCAGGAGCCGCTGACATCGCTCGGCACGCTGATTGCCGAAGGCACGGATGCCATGGAGAGCATGCCCTGGCTGCTGATCTTCCCGGCGAGCTTCCTCGTCGCACTGTTGCTCGGCCTGCTCTTCATCGGCGATGGCCTGCGCGACGCGTTCGACCCGAAGGATCGCTGATATGCCCCAGGAAACGAAGACTGACGTCCTTCTCGAACTCAAGGATTACGCGATCACCTTCAAGACGCCTGACGGCGAGGTGAAAGCCGTGTCCAACATGAACCTCATGATCAAGCGCGGCGAGCGCATCGCGATCGTTGGCGAGTCCGGCTCGGGCAAGAGCCAGACCTTCCTGGGGATCATGGGACTGCTCGCGAAGAACGGCAAGACCACCGGCCAGGCTCTGCTTGAAGGCAAGGATGTGCTATCGCTGAAGCCGCGCGAACTCGATCGGGTGCGCGGCAAGGACATGGCCATGGTGTTCCAGGATCCCATGACCGCCTTGAACCCGTCTCTCAAGATTTCCCGGCAACTGACGGAACAGCTTGAGATTCACCGCGGCTTCACGGCCCGCGCCGCCTCCGCCGAGGCGCTCGATATGCTAAGACGTGTTGGCATTCCCGACCCTGCCCGCCGCTTTAATCTCTTTCCGCACGAACTGTCGGGCGGCATGCGCCAGCGCATCGTGATTGCCATGGCGCTGCTTACGAAACCGAAGCTCCTGATCGCTGACGAGCCGACGACGGCGCTCGATGTCACGATACAGGCGCAAATCCTCGATCTCTTCAACGATCTGACGGCCGAGATGAATACGGCGCTGGCGATGATCACCCACGATCTCGGCGTCGTCGCGGGCCTCGCCGATCGCGTGGCGGTCATGTATGCGGGGCGCATCGTCGAGGAAGCACCCGTGGACGAGCTCTTCGAAAATCCGGCGCATCCTTATACGGCCGCGTTGCATGCCGCGATCCCGCGCCCCGACCAGGACGTCGACCAGCTCGTCGTCATTCCCGGCAGGCCGCCGAATCTGCAGCACCTGCCGAAGGGCTGCAACTTCTCCCCGCGCTGTCCCAAGGTTGAGGAAGACTGTATCGATCGTCCCCCGCCGCTCGAAACGCTGGCGCCGCAGCACTGCGCCGCTTGTTTCCACCCCTTCCCGCGCACGGAGGAGCTCTTGAATCATGTCTGAGCGATCGCTTCTGAGGGTCGAAAACCTGACGACCCAGTTTGAACTGCCCGCGAAGGGCTTCTTCAAGCCGCCGCTGGTCCTGACCGCCGTCAACAATGTCAGCTTCGACCTCAAGGAAGGCCGCACGCTCGGTATCGTCGGTGAATCCGGTTGCGGCAAATCCACCCTCGGCCGGTCCATCCTGCGACTGTTGAAGTCGCAGAACGGCCGCATCCTCTGGCAGGGCCGCAATCTTCTCGATCTTTCCGAAGAGGAAATGCGTGCCGCGCGCCGCGACATGCAGATCATCTTCCAGGATCCGATCGCCTCGCTCGATCCGCGCATGACCGTGGGCGACATTATTGCCGAACCACTGACCGTCTTCGAACCGAAACTCAACAAGGCACAGAGACTGGAGCGCGTGCGCGAAATCATGAGCGCCGTCGGTCTCGTGCCGGAAATGATCAATCGGTACCCGCATGAGTTTTCCGGCGGCCAGGCGCAGCGCATCGGCATTGCCCGCGCCGTCGTCACAAGGCCGAAGCTAATCATTTGCGACGAGCCCGTCTCGGCGCTCGACGTCTCGATCCAGGGCCAGGTCATCACGTTGCTGCGCAAGCTCCGCAAGGAATTCGGCCTGACGCTGATCTTCATCAGCCATGACCTCTCCGTCGTCCGGTTGATTTCAGACGACGTGCTGGTGCTCTATCTCGGCAAGGTCGTGGAAGCCGGCGATTGCCAGACGGTGTTCGAAAGGCCTGCGCATCCCTATACGCAGGCCTTGTTTTCGGCCGCACCGATCCCCGACCCGAAGCTTGCCCGCCAGCGTACGCGCATCCGCCTGCAAGGCGATCCGCCCTCACCTCTCAACCCGCCGAAAGGTTGTGTCTTCTCGCCGCGCTGCTGGAAGGCGACGGACATCTGCCGCACCGAAATGCCACCGACCGAACAGGTGCGGCCAAATCAAACGGCGGCCTGCTACCACATGGATCGATAGCTACGCGTCTAAATGGCTAGGTCGCTGGCGACATGCGACCTAGGTCCAATGCGCCCTTCCGAGCGGAACAATTTGAGCGCCGGGGCAGTTGTTTTTGCGTAGTGCGCGGGGTCTGGATAGGGCGCGAAAGGAGAACAAAATGCTCAAACTGATTGCCAAGACTGGCCTCGTACTGGCACTCACTCTCAGCGGCGTGGCAGCGCCGATATCCTTTGCTCAGGCTCAGGACCTTCAGTTCCGCATCGGTCCCGATGGCGTCCGTATCTATGATCGCGACCGCGATCGATACGATCGATACGATCGCTACCCTGACTACCGCAGAGGCTGCAGCCCGCGCGAGGCAGTGATGGCCGCTCGTGACTCCGGATTACGCCGTGCGGAGGTCGTTCGTGTTACGGACCGCAGCGTAACGGTTCGTGGCTGGACGCGTTATGGTCCCGACCGTATCGTCTTCGCCAACCGTCGCGGCTGCCCAGAAATCGGCTAAGGTTGCCTCGCCAACAGGCGTGTCAGCGCTTGCCTCCAAACGCCTGTCCGCGTAATCAGCAAACACGGAATTTCAGGAGGCAACTTTGGGCGGACGTTTTCTGTCGATCGGCGAATGCATGGTGGAGCTTTCTCAGGCAGGCCGCGGCCTGCTGAGAAAGGGCTTCGCCGGCGATACCTTCAATACCGCCTGGTACGCGCGTGCCTGCATGCAGCCGTCTTGGAACGTCGACTATTTCACGGCGCTCGGCGACGATGCGATGTCGGAGGAAATGATCGCGTTCTTCAAAGACGCGGGCATCGGCACCGGCTTTATCCGCCGTATCAGGGGCAAGGCGCCGGGTCTCTACATGATCAGCCTGAAGGACGGGGAGCGCTCCTTCAGTTACTGGCGCGACAACTCGGCAGCCAAGCTCCTCGCCGCCGATCCCGATCGCCTGCGCGAAGCCATCGAAGCATCGGACGTGGTGTATTTCTCAGGCATCACGCTGGCGATCCTGCCGCGCGAAGATGCCGACACGCTGCTGGCTGAAACCCGTCGCGCCAAGGCGGCCGGCAAGTTCGTCGTCTTCGATCCGAACATCCGCCCGCGCCTCTGGTCGAGCTACGACGTCATGCACACGACCATCAGCGAAGGCGCCCGCTCCTCCAGCCTCGTCATGCCGAGCTTCGATGACGAAGCCTCGCATTTCGGTGACGATTCCATCGAAGCCACCATCCGCCGCTACCGCGCTCTCGGCGCGCCAAACGTCCTGATCAAGAATGGTGCGGAAGGCGCGACCCTGAACTTCGCTGGCCAGGAAAGCTTCGTGCCCGCCGAAAAGGTCGAGACCGTCGTCGATACAACCAGCGCCGGCGACAGCTTCAACGGCTCCTTCCTTTCAAAATATCTCGATACGAAGGATGCGGTAGCCAGCGCGCATTTTGCGGCGAAAATCGCCGCTCGGGTCATCGGCGAACATGGGGCGCTGGTGGCGAAGGACAAGCTCGGTCTATAGGCAACAGCCGAAAGCCGTCCTGTAATAAATCCATCATGGAAAAGCCTCAAAATAGGCATGCGGGAATCACGTTCCGTATGCCCGCCGGGGTTAAAGCCGCCGCAATCCCATCCGGTGCGGCGTGGATGGAAAACAGGACATGCTGCAACGTCCGTCGAAAAGCTATAGCGGCGAGGCCTGGGCGAATGCTGCGCCGGGAAGCCTGCCGGAGCGGCTGGTGATCGTCACCGACGCATGGCATCCGCAAGTGAACGGCGTCGTACGCTCGATCGAAAACACCAACCGCGAACTTGCGAAACTAGGGGTCGAGGTGTCGATGGTGACGCCCGAGCGCTTCAACAGCTTTCCCTGCCCGACCTATCCGGAAATTCGTCTCTCGATCGCCAATTACAGCCGCGTTGCCCGCGAGATCGAAAACCACAACCCGTCCTATGTGCATATCGCCACCGAAGGCCCGCTCGGCCTGACGGCACGGCGCTGGTGCATCAAGAACCGCATGCCGTTCTCCACGAGCTATCATACGCGTTTTCCAGAATATGTTTCGGCCCGCCTCCCCGTGCCGAAGAGTTGGCTCTATGCCTTCGTGAGATGGTTCCACAATTCCGGCGCCGGCTGCATGGTGGCAACCCCTAGCCTTGCGCGCGAGCTGTCCGAAAAGGGCATCCGCAACTTGATGCCCTGGAGCCGCGGCATCGACGCCACGCAGTTCCGACCGGCGGAGCTGGAAGAGCGGCCGTTCGGCCTGCCACGCCCGATCTTCATGACCGTCGGCCGCGTTGCGCTGGAAAAGAACCTGCCGGCCTTTCTCGACCTCGACCTGCCCGGCTCAAAAGTCGTCGTCGGCGATGGCCCTGCCCGGGTCGAGCTGGAGAAGCGCTATCCCGATGTGCTGTTCACCGGGCTTAAATTCGGCGAACAGCTCGCCAGCATCTACGCACAGGCCGATGTTTTCGTCTTTCCGTCGCAGACCGACACGTTCGGCAACACGATCCTGGAAGCGCTGGCCTGCGGCGTTCCGGTTGCCGCCTACCCCGTCACCGGCCCACTCGACATCATCGGCGAGGATGGTGAAGTCGGCGCGTTGAACGAGGACCTGCGGACCGCCTGCCTCGCCGCCCTTTCGGCGTCGCGTGAAAAGGCGCGTGAACTTTCGCTGCAATATTCCTGGGAAGCGGCAACGCAGCAGTTCATCAACAATATCCGCGCCGCCAATGGCGTCATCACGCCGAAATGGAAAAAGGCCTGGCAGTTTGCCGCCAAGTCGCTTCCGAAAAACAGGAAGCCCGGCGAAACCGCCGGGCCTCTCTCTTCCGGAACCTGAGCCTTCTATTTGTGCAAGGCGCTGCGAAGCGTATCGTTGGCGAGCTTGATCGCGCCACGGACGGCCGGCGTTTCGCTGATGGCATTCAGAAGCACGAAATCATGGATCGTGCCGTTAAAGCGGACCGATGTGACGTTCACGCCGGCCTGCGACAGCTTACGGGCATAGGCCTCGCCTTCGTCGCGCAACACGTCGTTCTCATCGACGATGATGAGTGCCGACGGCAGGCCGTTCAGCTGTTCCAGCGATGCCTGCAGCGGCGATGCCGTCGGCTCCTTGCGCTTGGCTTCGTCCGGCAAATAAGCATTCCAGAACCACTTCATGGCTTCCTTCGTCAGCCAGGGTCCATTGGCAAACTCATTATAGGAGCCGGTCTCGAAGTTGGCGTCGGTAACAGGGTAGAAGAGGATCTGCTGGCCGATCGCGGGACCGCCGCGCTCCTTGGCAAGAAGCGTTACGGCAGCCGTCATGTTGCCGCCGACGCTATCGCCAACGACAGCCAAACGGCTCGTATCGACCTTGAACTCCTTGGCATGCTCCGCGACATATTTGGTGGCGGCATAGGCCTGCTCGATTGCGATCGGATATCGGGCCTCCGGCGAGCGCTCGTAATCGACGAAGACAACCGCCGCATCGGCACCATTGGCAATCTCGCGAACGAGGCGGTCATGCGTATCAGCATCGCCGAGCACCCAGCCGCCGCCATGGAAATACATAACGACAGGCAGCGTACCCTTGGCGTTTTCCGGACGAACGATCCGAAGCTTGATGCTGCCGGTCGGGCCGGCCTTGATGACCTTGTTCTCAATGGACGCCGGAAGCTTCTTCACGTCGATCTTCTGCGCGCCTGCCAGAACGTCGCGAGCATCAGTAGGCGACAGCGTGTAGATCGGCTTGCTGCCGGCAAGCGCATCGATGAATTTCTGCGTCGTCGGTTCGAGCACCGGATCGGCAGCGGCGCCAAGGGTCGAGGCTGCCAGGATGGTTGCTGCTGAAAGTGTGGTCTTGATGGTCGACATCGTCTTGTCCTCTCGGGTTGCGGTTCGTCCTGAACACGCCTATTTATATCGCGAACGATTATTTATTGAGCAACCTATACTTTGGGCATAGCTGCCATGCATACAAAAGCGCTTCCGATTCTTTATCGTACGATGTAAGTTTATGCATTTTCGGAGACAGGCCATGAATGACTACCAGCTGAAACTCGACGGTTCCATCTGTTTCGCCATATACACGGCCGGCCACGCGATGAATCGCGTCTACAAGCCGTTGCTGGACGCGCTTGGCCTAACCTACCCGCAATACCTGGTAATGGTCTCGCTCTGGCAGGAAGACGGACAGACCGTCGGCGGCCTTGGTGAAAAGCTCTTCCTGGAATCGAGCACTCTCACCCCGCTGCTGAAGCGCCTCGAAGCCGCTGGCTATATCCGTCGCGACCGCAGCAAGGTGGATGAACGCGTCGTCATTGCCCGCCTGAGCGACGAAGGGATCAGACTGAAGGAGAAAGCCGCCGCGATCCCGAACTGCATCGCAAATGCTACCGGCCGGGATGCAACCGGTCTTGCGCGCCTGGAAGCCGAGATCGTGGCGCTGCGTGAGGCGCTGAACAAGAGCGCAGTTTGACTACTCGGCGGCAGCTGTCACCAGTTTCGGCTTTTGGATCGAGGCGGATGTTGCCCCGACGGTCCCCTGAGATGGAACTCCCAGGTTCCTGCCAGCACTCTCAATGGAGGAGAACGCCCCGGTCGGCGCTTGGGCCGTCGGGCAGCCGTCCCGCAGTTTCCGCCACGTCAGGACATTCAGGTTCATTTCGCAGCGAGCGAGATAAGACACTTCGCCTACCCTGATGCAGGCGATCTGGCCAAGGGTGTATTTCGAGCCGTCCTTATTGCGGCAGGCGCAACGCACCTCCGGCTCTGCCGCAGTAGCGCTATCGGCAGCCACGGCGGCGGCTGCCAGCAACAACATTGCCACCAGTTTGGCGTGCCGGCGTTCCATTCGCTAAGCATAGCGCAAATTGGAAGCAACGAGAACGCGCGGCGACGGCCATCCTCGCGCCCGCCCTTGTGCAGATCTATTCCAGTTCACTTTATACTTGAGCCTTCAGAACAAGTCCTGCGGTCCATTTCAGTCACCGCGCCTTTGCATCGCCGCTTCCCGCAATAGAGCTGCGCAGAAGGGGTTCCAACTACACAAAATAGCCGCCGGTTATCATCGTGATTGGACTTCCGCGGCGGCAAGAGTCAATCTTACGTCAGGGCAAGAAGTAAGGGGGCGAAGCAGCCATCGTCTGAAACGGAGGCAGAAATGAAACATCAGGCGCTTGACCAACTGCGTACTGTCGCAAATGTCAACCAAGACCATATGCGCGCACCGATGTCGCGTCGGGACCGTCTGCTACGCTGGGCAGAAGTTCTCGAGCAGTTTCCCAACCGGCACCTCTCGACACTTCACCAGACAGAGTATCAGTCAGAAGCCGGACGCGAAATCATGCGCGCCGACAACTCACCGATCACCGTCGCTTTCAAGGATCCTGTGCTGCGTGCGGCCGGGATGGAAAACGACACTTATGGTGAAGCGAAGCGGTTCTTCGAGTTGACCGACAGGGAACTGCACAAGGTCATCTGCTACTGCCACTTCGGCGCCACGGTGAATGCCGCGACGGCCGCCCGGCACATCCGCTCTTTCGCGACTGAAGGAAAGCGGAGCATGTTCGAGCGATTCCGGACGACGTTCCTCGAGTAGGGTCGCCGAGGTTTCGAAGGATCATTGCCGAAGCGGCTCGTGCCGCAAGGACTGTCATGGAATGGACGCTGCTGCTGGCCGTTTGCTCGGCATCAGCAGCTCCAGGCGTTTGCCATGTGCATAGCCTGCGCATGGCATAAACGCACAGCTGCCGAGCCTTAGCGCTTCTTCCTCGACTCGTAGGGATTGTCCGGCGAGCGGTAGTGGATGCGGATTGGCACGCTCGGCATGTCGAAATCCTCGCGCAATCCATTGATCAGGTAGCGCGTGTAGGATTCCGGCAGCGCGTCGGAACGCGTGCAGGAAATCATGAATGCCGGTGGACGGGCTTTCACCTGCGTCATGTACTTCAGTTTGATACGCCGGCCGGAAACAGCCGGAGGCGGATGTTGAACCTGCTGCTGTTCGAGCCACCTATTCAAGCGCGCCGTCGAAATGCGCTTGTTCCAGACCTTGTCTGTATCGATGATCGACTGCATAAGCTTGTCGAGACCACGGCCCGTCTGTCCGGAAATCGGTACGGCGCGGATACCGCGAGCCTGCGGCAGCAGCCGGTCGGTCTTCTCGCGCAGGTCGGCGAGGACCACTTGCGGGTCCTCGATCATATCCCACTTGTTGAAGGCGAGTACCGCAGCGCGGCCTTCGCGCAGCACCAGATCGACGATGTGCAGATCCTGCTTTTCGAAGGGGATCGTTGCGTCGAAAACGATGACGACGAGTTCGGCAAAGCGGATCGCCCGCAAGGTATCGGCAACGGAAAGCTTTTCCAGCTTTTCGATGACCTTCGCCTTGCGGCGCATGCCGGCGGTGTCGAACATCTTGATCGTGCGGCCGCGCCAATCCCATTCGACGGAGATGGAATCGCGCGTGATGCCTGCTTCCGGACCGGTCAGCAGCCGGTCTTCTCCGAGAAAGCGGTTGATGAGCGTCGACTTGCCGGCGTTCGGGCGCCCGACGATCGCAACGCGCAGCGGCTTCGTGTCGTCGTAGACCGGCTCCTCGTCGTCCTCGCTGTCGACGCCCGTCTGCGGCACATCCACGTCGGTGACGGCAACGTCTTCCTTCGGCGGAAAGGCGCGCTCCTCGCCGAGCGCTGCCACGATCGCATCGCGCAAGTCGAGCATGCCCTGCCCGTGCTCGGCGGAAATCGGCGTCGGCTCGCCGAGCCCTAACGAAAAGGCATCGTAGAAGCCGCTGTCCGAGCCCCGCGCTTCGGCTTTATTGGCGACGAGCACGACCGGCTTGCCGCGGCGGCGCAGCATTTCGGCAAGCGCCGTATCGACCGGCGTCAGGCCCGTCTTTGCATCGACGACGAAAAGCGAAAGGTCCGCATCATCGATTGCCGCTTCCGTCTGCGCACGCATGCGGCCTTGAAGGCTTTCGGCGTCCGCCTCTTCCAGACCGGCAGTGTCGACGATCGTGAACTTGAGATCGACGAGCCGCGCATCGCCCGGACGGCGGTCGCGGGTGACGCCCGGCGTATCATCGACGAGCGCCAGCTTCTTTCCAACCAGGCGGTTGAAAAGCGTCGACTTGCCGACATTCGGGCGACCGACGATGGCGACCGTGAAGCTCATTATAGATCCTTAGTTTCAGCCTTGAGCAGCTGGTGCCTTGCCGGATGCGGTGATGTTATCAAGCATCATCTGGGCGCGGTTTGCAACGTTGCGCGGGCTGGCGGCATCGTCGGCGATCGCCTGGAACCACTGACGGGCCTGCGCCATGTTGCCTGCCTTATAGGCAGCAAGGCCGAGCGCTTCGCGCGCCGAGTGACGGAAGGCGCTTGCCGGAATGGCCAACTCTTCGACGGCTGCAGAAACCTGCTCATAGGTGCCGTTGTCGATCAGCAGCCATCCCGCGCGAATCTTCGCGGCATCGCGGACAGCTTCCGGAACGGCCTGATCCTTGCCGATCGCTTCGAAGGCGGCGACGGCGGCGGCGGTGTCGCCCTTCTGTGCCTGGACGGTCGCCGCACGCATGCGCGCGAGAACCGGATAGGCGCCGTGGCCATCCTTTTCCAGTTTTGCGAGAGCGGCAAGCGCTTCGTCGCTCTTGTTCTCGTCGGCAAGCTTCATGGCCGCCAGGAACTGATCGCCGGTGCCGGAAGACTGGTTCTCGTCCCAGTATTCATAGGCCACCTTCGCAGCCGTCCCGAGCACGATCAGAACAGCGGCGGCGATGACATACCGGCCGAACCTGTGCCACGCGCTCTTCATCTGGTCGGAACGAAGTTCCTCGTTGACTTCACGGATGAAGCTGTCGTCGTTGAATACCATTCTCGTCTCCGGCGCGGATAAGCCCAGTCCATGCGTTCCCGCATATTCTGCGGCCTTCTACTCCATTTTGCAGCACTTGTAAGGGGGATGCCAAAGATTCGTCACATAGCGAGCGGCGAAACGCCGATCAGCCACTCGTGCACCCTCCAGATCAACAACGCCCAGGCAATGGCGCCGATGACGATGGCGTAGAGATCGAACTTGCCGGAAACGAAGGGCCGGAGCTTCAGCTCGCCTGCCCGCTGGCGCCGCTTCAGCGAGATACGGAGAATGACGCCCCAGGCAAGGAAGGCACCAAACAGCAGCACCGACGAGGTCTCGCCGTTCGCCAAAAGATGCGCGAATGCCCAGATCTTCACCGACAGCACCATCGGATGCTTTGTCTTGACCGCAATGTGACCCGCGGGGAGCAGCGAGGCGGCAAGACAGATCAGCGCGATCAGCATCAGGGCGATGGCGATATGCGCCATCCACACCGGCGGATTGTACAGCATGCCGGTTACCTGCCGCGCCTGGCCGAACCCGTAGATCAGCACGATCAGCGACAGAATGCTTGCGACCGAGTAGGCGATCCTCCAGCCGTTCTCTCCGAGACTTGCGATCATCGATTGGCGAAATCCGGGCGCGATCACCCTCACCAGATGGAGCCCGAGAAAAAGTATGATGCCGATGATAAGCAATGCCATGGCGCGTCTCCTGTCCGTTTACCGAGGCTTAGCGGCAGCTGTCGAAAAACGCCAGCGAGACCGCAGCTTTGCCGCAATTCTGTAACAGGAAAACCGCAAACAAATTATCACGGTATCCATGCTTCATCCTATTTTTCCTGCCTCGCTGGCGCTTTGCCTTGTCGCTTCCCTCCCCGCGCTGGCCGCTGACCAGCCGCCGAAGCAGCTACTGATCGTTTCCTTCGACGGCGCGCATGACAACGCGCTCTGGCAGAAGAGCCGCGAGATGGCTGCCCGGAACGGCGCCCACTTCACCTATTTTCTCTCCTGCACCTTCCTGATGAATCAGGCTGCGAAGAAAGCTTACCAAGCCCCTCATCAGAAACGCGGAAAATCCAATGTCGGTTTTGCGCAGAGCGACGACGAAATCCGCGAGCGGCTCGGCAACATCTGGCATGCGCATCTCGAGGGTCACGACATTTCCAGCCACGCCTGCGGCCATTTCGACGGCCGCCAATGGAGCGAGGCCGATTGGTCCCAGGAATACGCGACATTCAAGGCGACGCTGAAGAGCGCATGGAAAAGCGTCGACCTCGAAGAGCCGCAAGGCTGGCAGGATCTGGTCGAGCATGGCATCAAGGGTTTTCGCGCTCCCTACCTATCTGCAACGGCGGGCGGCGACATGGTTGCTGCGGAGAGGAAAGCCGGCTTTTCCTATGACGCCAGCCTGGTCACCAAGGGTCCCGCGATGCCGGTGATGGAAGACGGCGTCGTCCGGTTCGGTCTGCCTCTCATTCCCGAGGGACCGAATGACAAGCCGGTCATCGGCATGGACTACAACCTGTTCGTCCGCCAATCCAAAGGCAAGGAAGACAAGGCCGACAGCAAGGCCTTCGAAGAGCGCTCCTATGCCGCGTTCAAGAACGCCTTCGACAAGCAGTATGCCGGAGACCGCATTCCCCTCCAGCTCGGCTTCCACTTCGTGGAAATGAACAGCGGCGCCTATTGGCGGGCGCTCGACCGGCTGGTGAGCGACGTCTGCCACCGCGCGGATGTCGCCTGCGTCAGCTATTCGGAAGCGACCCCGATGATCGAGGCGCGGGTGAAGCTGAAAGAACAGACGCAGACGTCGGGGCTTTAGGTCGTCCTTCTGCACCTATCCCGCGGAATGAAGGGGAGCGGCGAATAACGCCGCTACCCGTCACAAGATCAGCACACTCCGCTTAACCGTCGACGTGGATGATTCCCGCTTCGCGCTCCAGATAGCGCTGGTCGATGTCAGGCAATGGCTCGCCTTCTATCGCGGATTCGAAGGTGCGTAGGCGCTTGTAGATCGACAATAGCTCAACGATCGTCGTCCACGAATTGACCAGATATTGGAACGAACCGCGCACCTGATCGAAAACGTTGTTGATTTGCGTCAGCAGGCCGAGCGTCAGCTTGCCGGCCACGATCGAAGGAACGAGCACGATCAGACTGAAAAGGTTGTCTGCCTGCAGGTAGAAGATGCGGGCGACGTTGAAATACATGTAATGGAAATAGAGACGAAAGTAGTTGCGCCGCACATTGGCGAAGAGCTCCGCCACTGTCGGCGGCGTGGCGCGGTCGGCGTGGTCTTCGCCGTAAACGAGTTCCTTGCGATAAGACGCTTCGACGCGCTGGTTGCGGAATTCGAGTCCCGGCAGCTTGAAGCCGACAAGACCGAGGAAGACCGTTCCAAAGATCGACCAGAAGAGCGCCGCCCAGACAAGCGCATGCGGTACCTCGCCGATCAGCGGCAGTTCGGTGATGCTGGCGCCGATCTTGAAGAGCACCGGCAGAAAGGCGATCAGCGTCATGACCGAGCTGACGAGGCTCACGCCGAGGCTTTCCACCGTGGACGAGAAGCGCATCGTGTCTTCCTGAACACGCTGTGAGGCGCCTTCGATATGACGAAGCTTCGGCCAGTACGACATATAGTATTCGTTCATCGCCGTGCGCCAGCGGAAGATCCAGTGGCTGACGAAGAAGAGATTGAGGACGCCGACGGTGATCGCCACGAAGGCGATGCCGGCGAAACCCAACATGCCGAGATAGAGTTGAGATGCAGTCACCGGCGCCGTCTTCGCGAGAGCCTGCTGGATCAGATCGTAGAACGGTCCGTACCAGGCATTGATGGCCACGCTCACCTGAACCGAGAAATACGTATTGAAGATGATCAGCGCAGAACCGAGCACTGACCACATCTGCCAGCGGTGCGGGCTGTAGGTGAACCAGAAGGCGGCAAAGAGCGCGACCGCCAAAACATAGTAGACGTAAAACCACAGGAACGGTGCCGACCAGAAGACCGAGACGCCGATCGGCGCGTCCTGGCCCGGGGGCAGCGGCGGCAGGCCAATCAGGGATCCGAGTCCGGAACCCACGAAATACCAAACGAGAACGGCCACAAGCGCCCAAGCTACAGCTGAGGTGAAGAAAAGCCTGGGCTTGGGAAAATAGGATACGAACACGGGAGAGCTTGCTTTCCTGAACTGGAGTTTTCGGAGTCTCTAAACAGACCAATTGCGGCGAAAACTACGGCAGTTCGCGAGGTGCGGCAATGGGCTCACCCCATCGTTACGTAATTGTAACGGCCTAGTGCAACCTCTTGATCACCGGCAGCACGAGCGCTGCGCACAGAATGAGAGCCGCTGCGGCGATATAGGTCGGCACCGTGAAGCTGCCGGTTCGCTCGGCGATCCAGCCGGCGACGATGGGGCCGATGATCTGGCCGAGACCGAAGGCCGCGGTCATTGTTGCAAAGATGCGGCGCGCGCTTTCCGGCACCAGCTTGCGGCCGATCTGAAGTCCATAGGCGGTAATGGCGAGGAAGGTTACGCCGAAAAGAGCTCCGCCGATGAGCGGCGCTATCGAGTGCGGCAGAAGCACCGTCGCGAGAACTCCCACCGCCTGCACCAGAAAAGTGGCGACATAAACCCAGCCAAGGCCGAGCGGACGCACCAGCGGTCGCCACGCAAAGAGCGCGACGGCTGCGGTCAGGCCGGCGATGAACCAGCAGAGAAATTCGACCGTCCGCCCTGCGGCATCCATGCGTGCGATGGTGACGAGGAAGGTCGCCGTGATCACGTAGCCGAATCCGAAGATGCCATAAGATAGCGTCAGCAGAACCGTCGGCAGCTTCCAGGCTATCGGCGGCTCCTTGCCTGAATTGCCCGCGCGCACCGGCTCCAATGGCAGCAGGGCCCAAACGGCCACGAGGCTGAGCGCCGAGAACAGCGCGCCGGTAATCCAATCAGCACGCCAGCTGGCCCCGTCGGCAAAGATGAGACCGATCAGCATCACGATGACGGAAGAGAGCGCAATACCCACCCCGGGACCGCCGAAGTGCGCCGCCTGAACGTGATCGTTACCGGCGGCCATGCCGTGGCTCAACACGATCGACGAGGTGAAGATCATCGCAAAGGCGCTTGCCAATCCGGCAAGAAAGCGGATTACCGCGAAGACGAGCACGGAATCGGTCGCGGCCATTGCATCAAGCAGCAGGGCGTTCGCCAGAAGCGCCAAAAGGGCAATCTTTCGTTCACGCCCTGCGGCCCAGCCGTAGGCGGCGAGCACGGCACCCGCCAGGTAACCGGCAAAATTTGCCGAGGCGATGAACCCTGCATCCGCCGGAGAAAGAGGCACGCCGCTCAACATGCCGGGTAGGATCGGTGTGTAGGAAAACCGTCCGAAACCCATGGCCGCCGACATCGCGATCATGCCGGCAAGCGCCGTCCCGAACAGGCTCACTGATTCATTTCCGCTGCGTGCCAACATGCGTGGCTTTATGGCGCCGCACAACGACAGCGACAAACGAGAAAATCTGATCGATTGATCAATTCCACAAATCCTTGGGTGTCTCTTGAAAGAGTATCTTACGATATATATTTTACGATATAACAAATGATACATCGAACGATAAAGGAGCAAACCATGAGAGGTTTCAAACGCGGCGGCATGTTCGGCGAAGCGATCCGGATGGGAATGGGCCGCAAGTTTTCGGCGGGCGATCTTCAACTCGTGCTGCTGGCGCTGCTCGACGAGCGCCCGCGCCACGGCTACGAGCTGATCAAGACGCTGGAGGAGCGCTCAGGCGGCTTTTACGTTCCGAGCCCCGGCGTCATCTATCCGGCGCTGACTTATCTCGAGGAAATGGAACTGGCCGAGGTGGAAGCCGAGGGCACGAAGAAGCTTTACAAGATTACCGAGCGCGGCAGGCAAAAGGTCGAGGAAAATCGCGCGATGATCATGCAGACACTGAACAGGCTCGAGCGCATCGGCGAGAAGATGGCTTTCGTCAACCGCATGTTCGATGCGGAGCGCCATGGCCGCCACCGCGACGCTGATGATGAAGAGGATTTCATGCGCGACAGCGGCAACATCCGCGACGCCCGCTTGCTGCTGCGCTCGGCACTCCGTGTGCGTTATCCGTGGTCGAAGGCTGAAGCCGCCCGCATCGCCGGCATCCTGGAACGCGCCGCGACGGAAATTCTACAGGGCGGCAAGCCGGAGGAACGCAGCTGAGCGCAAACGCATAGGCAGCATGCGCTGCCTATGCGGCACCATCCGGCAGCGTCAAGATCAGTGGACCGTTCCGGGTTGCGACGACCGTATGCTCGAACTGGACGGTCGGAGCCTGTGGATCGGCATAGAGCGTCCACGCATCGTCGCCGCCTTCTGCCCATGTCGCCCCAAGCGACAGGAACGGTTCGACGGTGAAGACGAGGCCTTCGGTCATCATCCGCTTCTCGGAAGGGTCCGGCCAGGTGGAAAGCTCGCCGGGCTCTTCGTGCAGCGAACGGCCAATACCATGGCTCGCTAGGTTGGCGACCAGCGTGTACCGGTTCTTTGCGGCAAAAGCGCCGACAGCCTTACCGATTTTCGCCAGCGGCTCGCCGGCCTTCACCTGATTGAGACCCACCCAGAGCGCGCGTTTGCCATCGCGGCAGAGCTTCTCGATCTTCGGCTTGACCGGTGGCACGGTAAAGGAGGCGCCGGTATCGGAAAAGAAGCCGTCCTTTTCGGCCGAGACATCGATGTTGATGAGATCGCCCGGACGGATCACCCGCGCACCGGGAATGCCGTGAGCGATTTCCTCGTTGACGCTGATGCAGGTCGCACCCGGAAACTGATAGCAGACTTCCGGCGCCGAACGGGCGCCGGCATCCTCCAGCACCTTGCGCCCAATCTCGTCGAGCTCGAGCGTCGTCATACCGGGTTCCACGGACGCTGCCATCACCTGAATCGCGTTGGCGCAGATGCGACCGATGTCCTTCAGTTTTATCAGTTCGTCGTCGTTTTCGATTACCATCTTTTTTCCCGGCCTGCCGCAAGGCGCAGGCCATCGCGGGGTTCAGGCCGTGGCTTTCGCCCCTTCGCCGGTGTCAGTCAATGCCTTTCTGACAAGCGGAGCCACTTTCGTGCCGTAGAGTTCGATACCCCGCATGATCTGGTCATGCGGCATGAGGCCGATCGCCATCTGCAATAGGAAGCGATCGTTCTTGAAGATCTTGTGGTGTGCGACGATCTTCTCGGCCACCACTTCCGGGTCTCCGACGAAGAGCGCTCCGGAAGGCTCACGCGACATGTCGAAATGCGCCCGGCTCGTCGGTCCCCAGCCCCGCTCGCGACCGATGCGGTTCATCACTTCGGCCTGCGGGCCATAGAATTGGTCGGCTGCCGCATCCGTCGTATCGGCGATAAACCCATGGACATTGATGCTCGTCTTCAGCTTCGACTGATCCTGCCCGGCCCGGCGCGCGGCCTCGCGGTAAAGATCAAACAGCGGCGCAAAGCGGCGCGGCTCGCCGCCGATGATGGCAAGTGCCACGGGCAGGCCGAGCGCGCCGGCGCGTGCCACGGATTGCGGCGTGCCGCCGACGGCGATCCAGAGCGGCAGCGGATCCTGCAGCGGACGCGGATAGACGCCTCGGCCGTTGATCGGCGCACGCAGTTCGCCCTGCCAGTTGACGACCTCGCCTTCGCGCAGCGCCAGCAACAGATCGAGCTTCTCTTCGAAGAGCTGCTCGTAATCTTCGAGGTTATAGCCAAAGAGAGGAAAGGATTCGATGAACGAACCGCGCCCCGCCATGATCTCGGCACGGCCGTTCGAGATGAGATCAAGCGTCGCAAACTGCTGGAAGACGCGCACCGGATCATCGGAGGAAAGCACGGTCACCGCGCTGGTCAGCCGGATATTCTTCGTCTTCACCGCAGCCGCGGCAAGCGCAACAGCAGGCGCCGAAACGGCGTAGTCGGGCCGGTGATGCTCGCCGAGCCCGAACACATCAAGCCCCACCTGGTCGGCAAGCTCGATTTCCTCGATGAGATGCTTGAGCCTCTCGGCTCCTTCAGCGCCCTTGCTGCGCGCCGGATCGGGGTTCACGTCGGCGAAGGTATAAAGACCCAATTCCATGGTCGGCAATCCTGTTGAATGTGCCATGGAGATAAGAATGCCGGCGGCGAAGGACAACCGGAAATTCTGGATCGGATCGTTCGATGCAGTTGATGGGTGACCTACCGTAATGGTTCCCAGGGATTGATGATCTCCACGCCCATACCCTGAAAATCGCGGATGTTGCAGGTCACCAGAGAGAACTTGTGTTCGACGGCAGTCGCTCCAATGAAGGCATCATGCAGAGGGCGGGGATTAGGAACGTTGAACGTCGCGGCGCAGAGCGCAATGCGTTCATCCGCCACCAATATCCGCCCATGGAACGCTTCCTTTACGCCCTCTGTCATCCAACGGCGCAACGCGAGCCCTTGCCGGGGATCGCGGCGTTCCATCTGCAAGACCCCCAGTTCAAGCTCGAAAAGCGTAATTGCGGAAATATAAAACAGCTCCTCCGGAAACGATGCGATCCAGGTCACGACATTGATGTTTTCCTTGCCGCTACCGGCCTTTCTCACTTCGGAGATGACATTTGTATCAAGGAGATACATCAGGAAAAATCGACAGGCTTGAGACCAAAATCCTCGATGCGGGGCGGATCAAATTCGATATCCTCCGCGCCAGGCATGGCAAGCAGATCAACGATGCTGCGGCCCTTATTCGTAAGCGCGGTATATTCCTCGATCGTCAGCAATACATGCGACGGCTTGCCGCGATCGGTAATGAATACCGGCCCCTTCGCGGCCGCTTTCTTTGCACCGCTGCTGTCCTGATTGAACTCCCTGCTGGTCATAACTGTCATGGCAGCCACCTCAATGTAGAAACGTTACTACATATATGAGGCTTTGCCAATCCGAATCCAAAATCAAAGGGTTGCGGGCGCTGGCGGATTCTGGATCGAAACCGCTTCAGCACCCGCTTGAACTGCTTTGAGCGTCAGAGGCGCGCGAGAAGCTCGGCGAGCTGATCGGCCGCCTTCCCCCAGCCTTCATGGAAGCCCATCTTTTCGTGCGCTTCCTTGTCTTCGGCGCGCCAATGCACCACCTTGGCTGTGTACTTGGTTCGGCCGTTACCCAGGTCTTCGAGAAGGACCATGGCGGTCATGAAGGGCTTTTCGGAGGGAACCCAGGCGCTGGTATAGGCATCCGTGAAAACGAGCTTCTCGTTTTCGACGACCTCCAGGTAGACGCCGCGATTTGGAAATTCCTGACCTTCCGGACTGCGCATGACGACAAGGCTCGAACCGCCCGGGCGGACGTCGCTCTCGACCTTTGAGATGGTCCAGGGGCGCGGGACGAACCATTCCTTCATCAGTTCAGGATCCGTCCAGGCCTTGAAGATCTTCTCGCGCGGAGCATCGAATTCGCGGACGAGAACGAGTTCATGTGTTGCTTCGGCAGTCATTTTCGGCATTCCTCCTGTTGAGCGAAACCTGTTTTCCGTCAGGTTGTTGCAAGGACGTTCCGGCAATCGCCGTCCCGACATCACTAGTCATTCTTCTTGAAATTTATTTCGCAGCCGGATGCGCTGGCTCGCTCTGCAGTTTGTCGATCTGCAGGCGGATGTGAGCCGCTTCGGCAGCGGAATTCGCAAGCGCGATCGCGTGATCGAAGGCTTCGCGCGCCTCTTTCACCCGCCCCATCTGCTTCAACAGCCCGCCGCGCAGGCCATGATAGTAAAAGTAACCGTTAAGCTTTTCGACGAGCGTTTCGACGAGCTGCAATGCCTCCTCCGGCCCCTTGAGCTTCGAGACCGCGACAGCGCGATTGAGCGTGACGACCGGAGACGGATGAACGCGCTCGAGCACGCTGTAGAGCAGATCGATCTCTGCCCAGTCCGTATCTTCTACGCGCTTCGCCCGCGAATGGAGGGCTGCAATCGCCGCCTGCAGCTGGTAGGGACCAGGCTGCCGGTGACGGATCGCCTTGTCGAGCAGGTTCAGCGCTTCGTTGATCAGTGCATGGTTCCAGCGCAAGCGGTCCTGATCCTCGAGCAGGACTAGTTCGCCATTGGCATCGAAGCGCGCCTCGCGCCGCGATATCTGCAGCAGCATCAACGCCAAGAGACCCATGATCTCGGGCTCACCCGGAAAAATGCGGAGCATCAGGCGTCCGAGCCGGATCGCCTCGTCGCTGAAGGCAGCCGCCTCGCATTTCGGATCGCCCTGCGAGTAACCCTCGTTGAAGATCAGATAGATCATCGTCGAGACGATCGACAGCCGCTCCGCCCGTTCCTCAGGCCCCGGCGTTTCGAAAGGCACGCCAGCTTTGGCGACACGCGCCTTGGCGCGGGTGATCCGCTGCTCCATGGCGCTTTCGCCGACGAGAAAGGCGCGCGCGATCTGCTGTACGGAAAGCCCGGAAACGATGCGCAACGCCAGCGCAATCTGCTGCGTCGCCGGCAGGTCCGGATGGCAGCAGATGAAAAGCAGCCGCAGGATATCGTCGCGATAGTTGGAGTCGTCCAACCGGTCAGCGAGTTCGCCTTCGGTATCCTCCTTGTCGGAAATCAGGTCCTCGTCGGGCAGCGCTTGGGTCTTCGACTGCTTGCGCACGGCATCGATACCGCTGTTGCGGCCGACGAAGATCAGCCAGGCGGTCGGGTCACGCGGCGGGCCCTTGTCCGGCCAGGTACGGATCGCGCGCAGGCATGCCTCCTGAAACGCTTCTTCCGCAATGTCGAGATTGCGGAAGTAACGCAGCAGCGCGCCCAGAGCCTTCGGCCGGGCAGCAGTCAGCGCAACGTCGATCCAGGCAATATCTGTCATGCCGCTGCTTCTCCAGGCCGGAAGACATAGAACGGCCGAATTTCATAGGATGTCGAGCCGGGATTGACCGCCGAGAGCTCCTTCGAGAAGGCGATCGCCTCATCCAGGGTCTCGAAATCGACGACGTAGAAACCGAGCAGCGCTTCCTTGGTTTCGGCAAAGGGACCGTCGAGTACGAGCGGTTCTTCCTTGCCCTTGCGCACGGTGGTCGCAGCCGTCGTCGGCATCAGCCTTCCGACCGGACCAAGCTTTCCGGCCCTGGCAACCGGTGCCTGCACTGCATGGAGTTTCGCCATGACGGCGTCTTCCTCCTCCTTGGACCAGGAGAAGACCGTCTCTTCGTTGGCATAGCAAAGGATCGCGTAGAGCATCTGTTATTCCTCCTCTCAATGACGAAGGAGTAACCCGGCTTCCGACACGGTGCAGCAAAAATTATCGACGGGAAAGGAGCAGCCTAACGAGAGGGCCGCTACCTGCTGGCAGCGGCCCATGTCTCTCGTCAGCTTGCCCAATGCGAGCAGCGGATGACGCTGCAGAAATTGCCGCGGTGGAAATGCGGATCCTTGTCCGCGAGAACGTCAGCCTTGACGTTGCCGAACGTCGTTTCCGGCTTGTGCTTTATGCCGTCATAGAAGGTCTGGATAATGTTTTCCTTGAAGTGATCGCCGCGCGGATGGGCGTGCACCACCGCCTCGCGCTCGGCATCGCTGTAGTCCTTGTAGGCCAGCCCCAGCACGTCCATTTCGACGCCGGCCGTCACCAGTGCCACGACCGGATGCATGTGCTGCGGTATGCCGGGCGTGGTGTGCAGGGCAATTGCCGTCCAGACGGTATCGATATCGGCCTGCGAAATGCCGTGGCTCTTGAGAAAATCGCGGGCGGCATTGGCGCCGTCGACCTCGAAACGCTCATGTGCGCTGCTGTGCTGGTGGGTCAGCCCCATGTCGTGAAACATGGCGCCGGCATAGAGCAGCTCCGGATCGAAGCTCAGGCCGCGACGTTTCCCGGCGAGCGCCGCGAAATAGTAGACGCGGCTGGAATGGTGGAAAAGCAGCGGCGATTCCGTATCGCGAACCAGCGCGGTTATCTCTCGAGCAAGCCTGCTGTCGGGGATGCTGATGCCATCGATCGAAAGTGTCATGGTTTATCTCCTTGCGGTTGGACAAGGTCGAGAGTAAAAGCGGCAGGAGTTGTCCTCAATCGACGCAACACGTCATTTACTGCCAAAAGCTGGCCGGAGCGGACGCTGCCGTGACAAACAAACCGAAGACCATCGCCATCCTCGCCGTTCCGGGCGTACAGCTCCTCGACGTCTCGGGCCCGCTCGACGTCTTCGCCGAGGCCAATGTGCAAGCGGGCAAGGAGATCTACCGGCTGCTGGTGATCGCGGTGGAGCACGGCCATATCCGCAGTTCCTCGGGCGCGCGGCTTGTCACGGACTACGTCGTGGGCGACGACATCCCCGAGATCGATACCTTGCTCGTCGCCGGATGTCCCAATGCGGCGGAGATTGCACCCGGCGCAAAGATGATTGCCTGGCTGCGCCAGGCAGCCCCGAAGGCGAGGCGCTACGGTTCGGTCTGCAGCGGCGCCTTCATCCTGGCTGCGGCCGGCCTTCTTGACGGGCGCCGGATCACCACGCACTGGGCGGTGGCTGACACGCTCGCCAAAACCTATCCCTCCGTGACCGTCGAGGCCGATGCCATCCATGTCCGGGACGGACCGTTGCGAACCGCTGCCGGCGTTACCGCCGGGCTCGATCTGGCGCTCGCCCTCGTCGAGGAGGATTTAGGACGCGATGTCGCGATGAGGGTCGCGGGCCAGCTCGTCATGTTCTTCAAGCGGCCGGGCGGGCAGATGCAGTTCAGCCGGAAGGGCGAAGCCGCGCCCGCCGGCCGGTCCGCATTGCAGGAGGCGCAGCGCTGGATTGCCGCCAATCCGGCCGCAGACCACAGCGTTGCCGCGCTGGCGCACCGGATGGAACTCAGCCCGCGCCACTTCGCGCGGCTGTTCCGCGATGAGGTCGGCACGACACCGGCCGCCTGGGTGGAGGCTGCCCGTATCGCGGCGGCGCGAACCCTGCTGGAAGAGGGCCACGCACCGAAGCAGGTCGCTTCCGAATGCGGCTTTGCCGATGCCGATACGCTGCGACGGGCTTTCACGCGGCAAGTCGGCGTGACACCGGCTGAGTATCGACGACAATATGCGAAGCTCGGCGCATCGCGTTAACCTGTCGAGGCGGCCGTGATTAACCACAGTGCGCCCGGCACGTCTGCCATGGAACCGCCTGCTTTCGTGTGGATGGCTCGCTGGCCGCCGAGGCAATCCATATCCAATCGATTTTTAGGAAGCCAATGAAGCCAAGCGCCCTTTCCACATTTGCCGTCATCTGCATGAGCGCCACTGCCGCATCGGCCGCGCCGCAGAACTTCATCTATACCAGCTCCGGAAATCTCGAAGCCGCCAAAGCCCTGCTCCAGCGGCCGGATATCGGCGGCGCGCAGGTCGTCTATAATTGGAAGATGCTGGAAGCGGCTAAAGGCGAACACGACTTCTCTGCAATCGAGAGAGATCTCGCCATCACCGACGGTCTTCACAAGAAGCTCTTCATCCAGGTGCAGGACCGCTTCTTCAATCCGAAGGCCCGCAATATCCCCGACTACATGCTCACCGGCACCAAATATGGCGGTGGCCTTGCGCCGCAGTTCGACAATCCGGGCGAGAACAAGGGCATCGGTTCCGGTTGGGCGGCGCAACAATGGAACCCGGCGGTTCGCGAGCGCTACCAGGCGCTTATCGGCGCGCTGGCGGCAAAATTCGACGGCCGCGTCTACGGCATCAACCTCCCCGAAACGTCGATCGATCTCGACCCGAAGAACGAGCCGAAGGATTTCTCCTGCGACGCCTATTTCTCCGGCGAAATGGAAAACCTCAGGTTCGCGCGCAAGGCCTTCGCAAAGTCCATGGTCGTTCAATATGTGAACTTCTGGCCCTGCGAATGGGAGAATGACCACAGGTACATGAGCCGCCTCTTCGATTTCGCGGCAAAGAACAATATCGGGCTGGGCGGACCGGACATCGTGCCCAACCGCAAGGCGCAGATGAAGAACTCCTATCCCTTCTTCAACCAGTACAAGGGTAAGCTCGCCTATGTGGGCATGGCCGTGCAGGAGCCGACGCTGACCTACAAGAATCCGAAGACGAAGAAGCCGTTCACCAAGGAAGAGTTCACAGCCTTCGCCGACGACTATCTCGGTGCCAGCGTCATTTTCTGGAGCGTGAGGAGCCCCTGGCTCAAGCCGTGACACTCAATCGCTTCGCCATCTGATCGAGCGCGCGTTTGAACAACGACTTGTCATCAAGGGCGCGCGACAATACCAGCGCGCCTTGTATTCCTACCACGGCATCTTCAGCCGCCGCCCTCGCCTCGCCTACCGCGCGGCCGCTGCGAACAAGGGCATCGGCAAGCGCATCGATCCAGCGTTGGAAATAGCCATTGATAGTGGTGGCAAAGCGCTCACGGGTCTCGTCCAGCGCAAAGGCGCCGACCAGGCAGATGCGCCCTCCGGAGCGGAAATACTCGTCGACGTTCCGCCACATCGCGCCGATTGCCGCAGCAGGCTCGTCCCGGCGCAGCGGCTCATAGACGAAATCCTCGAACCAGCGATTGACCTCCGCAAGCACCGCACCCGCCATCTCTTCCTTCCCGCCGGGAAAGAAGTGATAGAGGCTGCCTTTGCCGATGCCGGTGCGCTCGGTGATCCGGCTGAGCGTCGTGCCCTCGAAACCCAGCTCGCGAAAAGTTTCAGCAAGCAGCGGTACCACATCGGCGCGTTCGTAGAGCGTTTTCAGAGCGGGTGCCTTTCCTCAGAGGCCAAGGTCCGAGAGGCCCGGATGATCATCCGGCCGGCGGCCGAGGGGCCAGTGGAATTTGCGGTCCGATTCCTTGATGGGAAGATCGTTGATGCAGGCGAAACGCCGCTGCATCAAGCCCGCTTCATCGTATTCCCAATTCTCGTTGCCATAGGAGCGAAACCAGTTGTTGCTGTCGTCGTGCCACTCATAGGCGTAGCGCACGGCAATACGGTTCCCGCCGAAGGTCCACAGCTCCTTGATCAGCCGATAATCCAGCTCCTTGGCCCATTTGCGGGTAAGGAATGCAACGATCTCGGCGCGGCCGTTGACGAATTCGGCCCGGTTCCGCCAGCGGCTGTCGGGCGTATAGGCCAGCGAGACTTTTTCCGGATTGCGGCTGTTCCAGCCGTCTTCGGCGAGGCGAACTTTCTGAATGGCGGTTTCAAGCGTGAATGGCGGAACGAGAGCAGACATGACATTTCTCCTGTACTGATCTTCATGGTCTATACCGATCAGTACAGGATTTGAAAAAACGGCACAAGTCGTTTTGCATGTCGCCGAACGAGCCCTGCTATTTGTCTTTTCTTCCGAGCACTGTCGTGCTTTCGGCATGCCGAACCTGCGATCCGGCTACCACCGCAGACTTCGGAGCGCTCTTGTCCTTCTTGGGTTTGCGTATCTCGCGGTTGCTGCGCAGCTGTCCCTTGGCCATGGCACCTTCCCTCCGTAAATCACATCGAGGAAACGAGGATTGGCGATCGGGAAAGTCGAGACCCGATAATCCAACCCAGCGCCATTCTATCACAACTTCAATGCTGATTGAGGATGCTGTGCCGACGGCTGCTGTCGGGGATACCCGCTTTCGCGGAAGCAACGCGCCTTATGCTTCGCTCAACGTCCGCTTCACGGCGCTGCGCCAGCCCTTGAGCTTGGCCGCCCGCGTCTTGTCGTCCATATCAGGCTCGAAGCGCCGGTCGCGTTTCCACTTGGCGGAAAAGCCCTTGCGGTCGGGCCACACCCCTGCCCGGCTTCCGGCAAGCCAGGCAGCGCCGAGTGCTGTGGTTTCGAGGATGGCCGGGCGATCGACGGGGGCTTCAAGCAGGTCGGAAAGGCGTTGCATCGTCCAGTCGGACGCGACCATGCCGCCGTCGACGCGCAGCACCGTGTCCTCCTTGCCGTTCTTCCAGTCCTTCTGCATGGCTTCGAGCAGATCGCGTGTCTGATAGCAGACGGCTTCGAGCACCGCGCGGGCGAATTCGGCGGGACCGGTATTGCGCGTCAGGCCGAAGATTGCGCCGCGTGCCTTCGGATCCCAATGCGGCGCGCCGAGACCGGTGAAGGCCGGGACGAGATAGACCTCCTGCGTCGGGTCGGCCAGTTCGGCGAGCTCCCCGGTTTTCGCAGCGGTGTCGATGATACCGAGGCCGTCGCGCAACCACTGCACGGCCGCACCCGCGATGAAGATCGAGCCTTCGAGCGCATAGGTCGTTTCACCGTTCAAGCGATAAGCGATGGTAGTGAGCAGCCGGTTTTTGGAGCGCACGATGTCAGCGCCGGTGTTCAGCAGCGCAAAGCAGCCCGTGCCGTAGGTTGATTTCAACATGCCGGGCTCGAAGCAGGCTTGGCCGATCGTCGCGGCCTGCTGGTCGCCGGCAACGCCGAGAATCGGGATAGCGACGCCGAAGATAGAGGCATCGGTAACACCGAAATCGGCGGCACAGTCCTTGACCTCCGGCAACATGGCAGCCGGGACGCGTAGGATTTCGAGCAACTCCTCGTCCCATCTGTTCTCGACAATGTTGTACATCAGCGTGCGTGACGCATTGGTGGCATCGGTGACGAAGCTCTTGCCGCCGGTCAGCCGCCAGATGAGGAAGCTGTCGATAGTACCGAAGCATAGGTCGCCCCTGGCCGCGCGCGCTCGCGCGCCCTTCACGTTGGCCAGCATCCAGGAAAGCTTGGTGCCGGAGAAATAGGGATCGAGAATGAGCCCCGTCTTCTTCGTGAATGTCTTCTCGAGACCCTGGCGCTTGAGATTGTCGCAGTAAGTCGCCGTGCGGCGATCCTGCCAGACGATGGCGTTCTGAATCGGCTTGCCGGTTTCGCGCTCCCACACGACGACGGTCTCGCGCTGATTGGTGATGCCAAGCGCTGCGATATCCTTGGCTTTGATCTTCGCTTCCCTGAGCGCCATCTTGATGGTCGAAACCACCGAAGCCCAGATTTCTTCGGGATCGTGCTCGACCCAGCCCGAGCGCGGATAGATCTGCGTGAACTCCTTCTGGCCCGCTCCGGCGATCTTCATCTCGCCATCGAAGATGATCGCTCGTGTCGACGTCGTGCCCTGATCGATCGCCAAAACATATCCGCTCACGCTGTCCCTCCCATGCGCATCGCTTCTATCGGTGAAAATCATTAAGGCACCAAAGCGAACGTGAAAAGAAAATAAAGCGAAATAACAAGCAGCTACTCGCCCGGCCATCTTCGCCACTCGCTTCAATTGCAAATCCATGTCGCGCGCGATTGCCAGAAGCGCCGCTTTGCGCATACCTTCCGGGTAGTGCGTCGGGAACAAGCCACAAGGAGAAGAGCATGAAGAGAACCGTTGTCGTCACCGGATCCACCAGTGGCATCGGCCTTGCGATTGCCACCGCCTTTGCCGGAAAGGGTGACAACGTCGTCATCAACGGCTTCGGAAACGCCGATGAAATCAAGGCGATAGTGGAGCGGCTTGAATCGCTCTCGAAGGCCGGCGTGCTCTACCATCCGGCCGATATGACGAAGCCCGCCGAGATCGCCGATCTTATCGATACAGCGGCAAAGACCTTCGGCACGGTCGACGTGCTCGTCAACAATGCCGGCGTTCAGCACGTCGAGAAGATCGAGGATTTTCCGATCGAGAAATGGGACCAGATCATCGCCATCAACCTGTCGAGTTCGTTTCACACGATGCGCGCCGCAATCCCGCTGATGAAGGCGAAGAAGCATGGCCGCATCATCAACATCGCCTCGGCGCACGCGCTCGTCGCCTCGCCGTTCAAATCCGCCTATGTGGCCGCAAAGCATGGTATATTGGGCCTGACGAAGACGGCGGCGCTCGAACTTGCCGAGTTCGGCGTGACGGTGAATGCCATCTGCCCCGGCTATGTCCTGACGCCGCTCGTCGAAAAGCAGATACCGGATACCGCCAAGGCTCGCGGCATGACCGAGGAACAGGTGAAGACCGAGGTGATCCTCAAGGCCCAACCGACGCACGAATTCGTCAAGGCCGAGGAGATCGGTGCCCTGGCGCTCTATCTGGCGAGCGACGACGCGCGGCAGGTGACCGGCACCCACATCTCGATTGACGGGGGCTGGACCGCGGCATAACCATTTAAAAAACAAGAATAAGGGGTACCATGAAAGACTGCATCCGCTTCATCCTCAATGGCGAGGACATCGCCCTCAACGATGTCCAGCCCACCGAGACGCTGCTCGATTTCCTGCGGCTGAGGCGCCGGTTGACCGGGACGAAGGAGGGATGCGCCGAAGGCGATTGCGGCGCCTGCACGGTGCTCGTCGGCCGGCTTGTCGACGGCAAGCTGTTTTACGAGACGGTCAATGCCTGCATCCGCTTTCTGGGCTCGATGAACGCCACGCATGTCGTGACGGTGGAGCACCTTGCCGCCAGAGACGGCACGCTGCACCCGGTGCAGCAGGCGATGGTGGATTACCACGGCTCGCAATGCGGTTTCTGCACGCCCGGTTTTGTGATGTCTCTTTACGGTCTCTGGCTTGCGAACGAAAAGCCCGGCCGGGCCGAGATCGAAAAGGCGCTGCAGGGCAATCTCTGTCGCTGCACCGGCTACGAACCGATCGTCAAGGCCGCCGAGGCCGTCAGCCGCGCGCGGCCGAGCGCGCTGTTCGATCCGCTGGAAAAGACGCGCTCGGATATTGTCGCCCGGCTTTGGGCGATGCAGACGCGCGAGACGATCACCATCACATCCGGCGAAGAGCGGCTGATCGTCCCCGGTTCCGTCGAGGCGCTCGCGCGCATTCTGGCCGATGAACCGCAAGCGACCGTCGTCGCCGGTTCGACGGATGTCGGCCTCTGGGTGACGAAGCAGATGCGCACGCTGAACCCCGCCGTCTTCATCAATCACCTGAATGAATTGCAGACGGTCAAGGCGACCGACGGCGGCGTCACGATCGGGGCTGGCGTGACCTACACGAAGGCTTTCGACGTTCTCGCCGCGAAGGTGCCCACGCTCGGCAATCTCATCAACCGCATTGGCGGCGAGCAGGTGCGAAACATGGGCACGATCGGCGGCAATATCGCCAATGGCTCGCCGATCGGCGACAGCCCGCCGCCGCTGATCGCACTCGGCGCCACGCTGAAACTGCGTTCGGCAGCCGGCACGCGCATGTTGCGGCTGGAGGACTTTTTCATCGACTACGGCAAGCAGGACCGCAAGCCCGGCGAATTCGTCGAGAGCGTCTTCATGCCCTACCCGGCCGAGGGTAGCCGGTTCGCGGTCTACAAGATCACCAAGCGCCGCGACGAGGATATCACAGCGGTGCTCGGTGCCTTCTATCTGACGCTCGATGACGCAGGCGACGTCAATGACATTCGCATTGCCTTCGGCGGTATGGCAGGAATCCCGAAACGCGCCCGCACGGTGGAGGCAGATCTCATCGGTAAGCCATGGAACGAGGAAACCGTCGACAAGGCGCGCGACGCCTTCGACGCCGATTTCCAGCCGCTGACCGACTGGCGCGCAACCGCCGAATACCGGCAATTGACGGCGAAGAACCTGCTGAAGCGCTTCTACCTGGAAACAATGAGTGCGCCGGCGGAATTGAAGCGGTTCGAGGGAGTGGCGTGATGGATCGCTTGACTGTTTGCCTCAACAAGCCCCCTCATCCGGCTGCCGCCACCTTCTCCCCGAGGGGAGAAGGGATGTGCCGCACCGTCTCGTTCCCCCTTCTCCCCAGCGGGGAGAAGGTGCCCGGAGGGCGGATGAGGGGGTGGCTCGCTCCGCATATCATGACGGAGCCTCACCATGGATAAATCCACCTTCGATAACGCCAAGGCGATGATCTCAGGTCCGATGCACAGTTCGCTGAAACATGATTCAGCCCATAAGCATGTGACCGGAACCGCTGATTATATCGACGATATTCCAGAACCCGCAGGCCTGCTGCATGGCGCGCTTGGCACGTCCGACCGCGCCCATGCGGACATCCTCAGCATGGACCTTTCCGAGGTCCGGCAGCATCCGGGCGTCGTCTGGGTCTTCACCGGCAAGGACGTACCGGGCGTCAATGACGTTTCCTCCAACGGCAGCCACGACGAGCCGCTGCTGGCAGAAGCCAGGGTCGAATTCCACGGTCAGCCGATCTTTGCCGTGATCGCCGAAACCCGCGATGCCGCCCGCAAGGCCGCGCGCAAGGCCAGGATCGAATATCGCGACCTGCCGCACTGGAGCGATATCGACGGCGCGCTCGAGAACGGCGGCCCGCTGGTCATCACCCCGATGACGCTGCGGCGCGGCGACGCCAAGGCCGAAATGGACAAAGCTCCTCGCCGGCTGAAAGGCCAGATGCGCATCGGCGGTCAGGAGCATTTCTACCTCGAGGGCCATATCGCCATGGCGATCCCCGGCGAGGACGACGAAGTCACGGTCTGGTCTTCGACACAGCATCCGAGCGAAATCCAGCATATCGTCGGGCATGCGCTGAACATTCCCTCGAATGCGGTGACGGTGAACGTGCGACGCATGGGCGGCGGCTTCGGCGGCAAGGAAACGCAGGGCAACCAGTTCGCCGCTCTGGCCGCGATCGCCGCAAAGAAACTCAAGCGTGCCGTCAAGTTCCGTCCCGACCGCGACGAGGACATGACCGCGACCGGCAAGCGCCACGACTTCCTGGTGGACTACGAACTCGGCTTCGACGACGAAGGCCGGATCCACGCGGTGGACGCGACCTATGCCGCGCGCTGCGGCTTCTCCTCCGACCTTTCCGGACCGGTCACAGACCGGGCGCTCTTCCACGCCGATTCCAGCTATTTCTATCCGCATGTGCACCTGCAGTCGAAGCCGCTCAAGACCCATACGGTCTCGAACACCGCCTTCCGCGGTTTCGGCGGGCCGCAGGGCATGCTTGGAGCCGAGCGCTTCATCGAGGAGATCGCCTACGCCACCGGCAAGGACCCGCTCGAAATCCGCAAGCTGAACTTCTACGGCCAGCCGGGCTCGGGGCCTACGCTGACGCCCTACCATCAGGAGGTCGAAGACAGCATCCTCGAACGTATCGTCGGCGAGCTGGAGGAGAGCGCCGACTATCAGGCGCGCCGCAATGCCATCATCGGCTTCAATCGCGACAGCCGGTATATCCGCAAGGGCATTGCCCTGACGCCGGTGAAGTTCGGCATTTCCTTTACGATGACTGCCTTCAACCAAGCGGGCGCCCTCGTGCATGTCTATCAGGACGGCTCTATCCACCTGAACCATGGCGGCACGGAGATGGGCCAGGGCCTCTATACGAAGGTGGCGCAAGTTCTGGCGGACAGCTTCCAGGTCGATATCGACCGCGTGAAGATCACCGCGACCACCACCGGCAAGGTCCCGAACACCTCGGCGACGGCCGCCTCCTCCGGCTCCGACCTGAACGGCATGGCCGCCTTCGACGCCGCCCGGCAGATCAAGGAGCGGCTCGTCGCCTTCGCCGCCGAAAAATGGAGCGTCGATCCCGCCGAAGTCATCTTCTTGCCGAACCGCGTGAAGATCGGCGATAGCGAAATCCCCTTTCCGGACCTCATCAAGCAGGCCTATTTCGCCCGCGTGCAACTGTCGGCGGCCGGCTTCTACAAGACGCCGAAGATCCACTGGGACAGGCAGGCAGGCCGTGGCACGCCGTTTTATTACTTCGCCTATGGCGCCGCCTGCTCGGAAGTGTCGATCGACACGCTCACCGGCGAATATCTGGTCGACCGCACCGACATCCTGCACGACGTCGGCCGTTCACTGAACCCGGCGATCGACATCGGACAGGTCGAAGGCGGCTTCGTCCAAGGCATGGGATGGCTGACGACGGAAGAGCTCTGGTGGGACGAGAAAGGCCGGCTGCGCACGCACGCACCCTCCACCTACAAGATCCCGCTCGCCTCGGACCGACCGAAAATCTTCAACGTCCGGCTGGCGGAATGGTCGGAAAACACCGAGGCCACCATCGGCCGCTCCAAGGCCGTCGGCGAACCGCCGCTGATGCTGGCAATTTCCGTGTTTGAAGCGCTCTCGATGGCGGTGGCGAGCGTCGCCGATTACAAGGTCTGCCCGCGGCTCGACGCGCCGGCAACGCCGGAGCGGGTGCTGATGGCAGTGGAGCGGCTGCGACGGGTGTGACGATGGCGAAACGTCCCTTCTCTTCGTCGAAAGAAAGAACGGATGGCGGACTTTCTCCTAACCGAGAGGACATAACAAAGAGACGAGCTGGCAAGACCGAACAGGCACGCAGACTGCGCCGAAGTGACACCGAAGAAGAATACCGGCTTTGGGGTGAACTTCGAAATCGGCGGCTGAACGGTCACAAATTTATGCGCCAAGTGCCGCTTGGACCCTACATCGTCGATTTTCTTTGCCGAGAGATGCGGTTGATTGTTGAGGTCGATGGCTTTCAGCATGCCGCCGATCCCGCTGATGCCACGCGGACGCATTGGCTAAATGGCAATGGATATTCGATTCTTCGATTTTGGAATCACGAGATCACACGGGAAAGGCGGACGGTTCTGGAGACAATCCTAGCTGTGCTTGAAGGACAGATATTTCAGCGGGATGACACTCTGCGCTTTTATCCTGCGATCGTGCGCCCGAGGAATATTGATAGATGACGCGCCCGAACCAAGCCCCCTCATCCGGCCCTTCGGGCCACCTTCTCCCCGCTGGGGAGAAGAGGGAGAATACGGCACTCGCCGCGAGTCTCTTCTCCCCAGAGGGGAGAAGGTGCCGGCAGGCGGATGAGGGGGTAGCGCGGCATACTCAGCCTCCGCTGTACGACATGGATTGGTTTCTATGAGAGATTTATTTCGATTCCTCACCGCCCACCCCGTTTCCATCCTGGTCGACATCACCGGCACGCAAGGCTCGACCCCGCGGGAAGCTGGCGCTTTCATGCTTGTCTCCGAAAGCGCCAGTTGGGGCACGATCGGTGGTGGGCAGCTTGAATTCATGGCAATCGCAAACGCCCGTGAGCTCCTGAAGGGCGGCGGCCGCGAGACCATGGATATTCCGCTGGGGCCGGCGATCGGACAATGCTGCGGCGGGCGCACGCAGCTGCGGTTCCGGAAGATCACGGATGAACTGGTGGCGGAACTGGAGGCCAGGCAGGCGGACGAAGCGGCGCATCTGCCGGACGTCTATCTCTTCGGTGCTGGCCATGTTGGCCATGCGCTGGCAGCCGCGCTCGCGCCCCTGCCGCTTTCCGTCACCGTCGTTGAGACGCGCCAGGAGGAACTCGCAAACCTGTCGCCAGAGACGAAGACACGGCTTACGCCAATGCCGGAAGAGCTGGTGAAGGCCATGCGGGCGGGTTCTGCCGTCGTGATCCTGACGCATGACCATGCGCTCGATTTCATGATCGCGCGCGAGGCGCTGGCGAGAACCGATCTGTCCTATGTTGGCATGATCGGCTCCGCGACGAAGCGCGCCACCTTCGCAAGCTGGTTATCGCAGGAGGGCGGCGAGCGACGATGGCTCGACCGCCTCCTACTGCCGATCGGCGGGTCGGCGGTCAGGGACAAGCGGCCCGAAGTGATCGCCGCCATGACCGCCGCGGAAATATTGGCAGCACTTTTCGCCTACCGTCAAAACTCGTCCTCGTAACGCGGGTCTCGCCCATCCAGGAAGCCGAGATCGCGCTTTACGCGGTCCGGCATGCTGTCGAGGTCGATCCGCGACGGGTGGAACAGCTTGGCACGGACCCAGTCCGCGACACTGGAAACAAGCGCTGAACTCGAGAGACTGACGGGCCTTGCGCTCTCTTCGATAGCATTGCAGTCCATGACATCACCTTTGTTCATTTGATGCTATGGCTTGCAGTCTGCCGAAAGAAATGCTGCAATTCCAATCGAACAACCGTCTGCATGCATAAAGAGAACTTATCCATGAAGCTGTCGAAGCAATTTCCGCTGAATGCGCTGCGCGTCTTCGAGGCCGTTGCCCGGCTCGGCAGCTTCACCAAGGCGGGCGAAGAGCTCGGCATGACGCAGACCGCCGTCAGCTATCAGGTGAAACTGCTGGAGGAAAATATCGGCGAGCCGCTTTTCCTGCGGCGCCCGCGCCAGATAAGCCTGACGGAAACCGGCGAAAGGCTGGCGCCGCAGGTCACCGAGGCCTTCGAGATGCTGCAGCTCGCCATGGCCGAGGCACGCGGCGAGACGGAGGTGACGCTGCAGATCACCTGTCTCGCGACCTTCGCGTCGCAATGGCTCGCTCGCAGACTCGGCATTTTCCAGCTCGCCCATCCGAATATCGCCGTGCGGATCAACACGTCAGATACACTGGTCGATTTTGCCCGTGAGGCATTCGATGTCGGAATCCGCTCGGGCACGGGAGATTGGCCGGGCCTGCGCGCCGAAAAACTGATGGACGTCTATTTCACGCCGATGCTGAGCCCGGCACTTGCCGACAGCATCGGTGGCATCCATGAACCGGCAGACCTATTGAAGCTCCGGATTTTCGACCCCACAGACCCGTGGTGGCACCAGTGGCTCGAAGCGGCGGGCGTGCCCACGACGAGCCTGAAGACAAGGGCCACGAGCTTTTATGGCGCGCAGGCCTATGAGGCAGCTGCTGCGGTCGCCGGCCAGGGCGTCGCGATCCTGACGCCCGACTTCTACCCGGAAGAGCTGGCAAGCGGAAAGCTGATCCGTCCCTTCGAGCTTGCCTGCACCGATGGCCGTGGCTACTGGCTCGCCTATCCTGAAAGCCGTCGCAACGTTCCGAAGATCAAGGCATTTCGCAACTGGATATTGGAGGAAATGCACGGCAAGGAGGCTCGCTCTCAATAGCCCATTTCCGGCGCGTAGAAGCAGCGCGGTGTGTCCTCGTTCGGGAACAGGCAAAGGTGATAGTCGCCGTCGCCCGATTGCATCGCCTTCGTCATCGGCAGCATGAAGACATGCGCCCGCGTCACCAGCCGATGGTCGCCAGGCAGCAACGTTACGCGGTATCCCCTGGGAGTAACCTGGACGCTTTTCGAAGGGATCATCTGGCAATCGCCATTTTGGCTATCGCCGTTGCAACAAAAGGGATCGTAAGACCAACCTGATGGCGCGTCGTGGGCACTCACGCTCGACGCAAACGCAATCATCACACCTGCCAGAATGCTGCGCATGGGCTATTCTCCGTCGATGAATGCCCCGCCTCAAATGCGGTTTCCACCTCATCCCGGCGGCCTTCAATGGAAACTGTAGCCTAATCTTGACATTTCAATGATCACAAAATTGTGCAGCGCAGCATATTCACATGGGCGTGCTTGTGGATGTTGTTCAAGTAACAATCGCCACAAGCGGCGTGCTGTAGCCCCACCTGCGCCAGCGCGACGAAGGGAGCGATCGTGTCTTTGCATGGTGCCGGCCAAGCAAATCGACAGTCATCTTTGCCCCTTCCCTCTCGCGTCAACATTCTGCAATGTGGCGAGTCGGAGGAAGACAGGGGAACTCAATGTATGAATATGCCATAGCGTGGGAATGGCTGGCCTTCGCGGCGCGCTGGTTTCATGTCATTACCGCGATCGCCTGGATCGGCTCGTCGTTCTATTTCATCGCGCTCGACCTTGGCCTGGTGAAACGTCCGCATCTTCCGCCCGGTGCCTACGGCGAAGAATGGCAGGTGCATGGCGGCGGCTTTTACCACATTCAGAAATATCTGGTGGCACCCGCCCAGATGCCCGAGCACCTGACCTGGTTCAAGTATGAGAGCTATTTTACCTGGCTCTCCGGCTTCCTGATGCTCTGCATCGTCTATTACGGCGGTGCTGATCTCTTTCTGATCGACCGCCATGTGCTGGACATCAGCCCGGTCACCGCCATCCTGATTTCGCTGGCCTCGCTGGCCGGCGGCTGGCTCGTCTACGATCTTCTCTGCAAGTCCCCGCTCGGCAAGAACACCTGGGGGCTGATGATAGTGCTCTACGCGGTCCTGGTATTCATGGCCTGGGGCTATACGCAGGTCTTCACCGGCCGCGCCGCCTTCCTGCATCTCGGCGCCTTCACGGCGACGATCATGTCGGCCAATGTCTTCATGATCATCATCCCCAATCAGAAGATCGTCGTCGCCGACCTGATCGCCGGCCGCACCCCCGATGCGAAATACGGGCAGATTGCCAAGCAGCGTTCGCTGCACAACAACTACCTGACGCTGCCCGTCATCTTCTTCATGCTGTCGAACCACTATCCGCTGGCCTTCGGCACCGCATTCAACTGGGTCATCGCCGCTCTCGTCTTCCTGATGGGCGTGACCATCCGCCATTGGTTCAACACCACGCATGCGCGGAAGGGCCGGCCGACCTGGACCTGGATCGCGACCGTGATCCTCTTCATCCTCATCATGTGGCTTTCCACCGTGCCGAAACTGCTGACCGGCGAAAGCGATACTGCTGCCGTCGCGCCCGCTTTCCAGCAATTTGCCGGTGACCCTCATTTTCCGGCCGTCAAGCAGCTTATCTCGACGCGCTGCACGATGTGCCATGCCGCCGAGCCCGTCTATGAGGGTCTTGCCCGCCCGCCGAACGGCGTGATCCTCGACAATGACGCGGACATCGCCGCCCACGCGCGCGAAATCTATATACAGGCGGGCCGCAGCCATGCCATGCCTCCCGGCAATCTGACGGATATCACGCCGGACGAGCGCAAGCTGCTCGTCGCCTGGTTCGAAAGCGCAGTCGAAGGCAAACAGCAATGACGACGAAACTCCTGCGCGGGCGCCTGCTCTCGTTCAAGCGCGCCCCGCAAAGCCTGACCGATACGGACAGCTACAGCTACGAGACCGACGGCGGCCTGTTGATCGAAGGTGGCAAGATCGCCGCGACCGGCGCCTATGCTGAGATCAGGGCCAAGGCACCTGAGGGGACGGAAGAAATCGATCACCGCCCGCACCTGATCATGCCGGGCTTCATCGACACGCACCTGCATTTCCCGCAGATGCAGGTGATCGCCTCCTACGCCGCCGACCTGCTCGAATGGCTGAATACCTATACCTTCCCGGAAGAATGCCGTTTCGTCGAAAGCGCGCATGCGCAGAAGATCGCCACGCGCTTCTACGATGAGCTCGTCCGCCACGGCACGACGACGGCGGTCGCCTATTGCTCCGTGCACAAGACCTCCGCCGATGCTTTCTTCGCAGAGGCCATGCGTCGCAACATGTGCATGGTTGGCGGCAAGGTGATGATGGACCGCAATGCGCCGCAGGGCCTGCTCGATACCCCGGAGATGAGCTATGATGAAACGAGGCAGGTGATTGCCGACTGGCACGGCAAGGGCCGCAACCACGTGGCGATCACGCCGCGCTTTGCAATCACCTCGACGCCTGAGCAGATGGAAGCCGCAGCCACGCTTGCCCGCGAGTTTCCCGATCTGCACATCCAGACGCATCTCTCGGAAAACCACGACGAGATCAAGTTCACCTGCGGCCTCTATCCGGAAGCGACCGACTACACCGATATCTACGCCCGCTACGGCCTGCTCGGCGAAAAGAGCCTCTTTGGCCACTGCATTCATCTTTCGGACCGCGAAGCGGATGCGATGAGCGAGGCGGGTTCAATTGCCGTGCACTGCCCGACGTCCAACCTCTTCCTCGGCTCCGGCCTCTTTCCGCTGAAGACACTGGCGCGCCGCCAGAAGTCCGTGCGCATCGGCGTCGCGACCGACATCGGCGGCGGCTCCAGCTATTCCATGCTGCGCACGATGGATGAGGCCTACAAGATCCAGCAGTTGCTCGGCGAACGCCTCAACCCACTAGAGAGCTATTACTACATGACGCTCGGCAACGCGGAAGCGCTCTCGCTTGCAGACAGCATCGGCACCCTGGAGCCGGGTA